>JBAZUT010000019.1 GCA_041661265.1 Candidatus Paceibacterota bacterium
AATCTGACCTGGTCCAGACCATCATCTCCTGGAAGACAGATGAACCATCCACCTCCCAGGTATTCTGGGAAGAGGGGATAACCGACAAGAAAGACCTCCCCAATTCCACCAATCAGGACAAGAACTATACCACCAATCATGTTGTGATAATCACTAATTTCAAACCGTCTTCGGTCTATAGATTCCGCATCCAGAGCATCGACCGATCCGGCAATGTATCCGAAAGCAATGACTTCACCATCCTCATCCCCGAGAAGAAGAAATCCGTTATCCAGATCATCATCACCAACTTCGAGAGCACCTTCGGATGGGTGAAGAACATAGGGATGTAGGGTTGATAGTCGAAAGTCTCTAAAGTCAAAAGTCCATAAAGCGGGAATGCAAGAAGCCGGAGGAAAGTCTATAAAGTAAAAAGTCTATAAAGTCGGAGGAAGAAAGCGAACGGTTCATCGGGAGACGAGCTTTAAAAATACAAGCAACAGGCGTAATGCGGAAAACAAGATGCCAAGTTTATATCTCGGTTAGTGTTTTTGTGTGAATCAAGGTATAATAAAGTATGAAATTATATAATAAAGCGGATAAATTTGTCGAAAGAGCATTCGGAAAAAATGGAATGAAGCATTTCAGAAGAACGGTATTCTGGGTAAAGAAGCTGCATCCCGAAGCGGATGAAGCGATGCTGATAGCTGCGATCTCTCATGATTTAGAGAGAGCATTTCGAAAGGATGGCGCCGGAAACCCAAGAGACAGCGAGAAAGGGTTTTTGGATGGCGAACATCTCAAAATCCATCAGAAAGAGGGTGCCAAGATCATCTTCGATTTTCTTGTTGAAGAGGGCGCCGACAGCGCTCTTGCAAACAGAGTCAGGGAGCTTGTTGAAGCACATGAAGTCGGAGGCGACAAGGAACAGAACATCCTGAAAGATGCCGATTCGATCAGTTTTTTTGAAAATAATGCCGGACATTTTATCGAAAAAAAGGCGCGTGAATTGGGAAAAGAAAAAGTGAAGGAAAAATTCGACTGGATGTTCGACAGGATCACTTCAAAAAAAGCAAAAGAGATATCCGAACGCTGGTACGAGAGAGCCATAAAAGAACTTGGCTATTAATCCATAATTCAAGAGATCCATGGAATCATTTGAAGTAGTTATCATAGGTGCAGGG
The DNA here is from genome assembly GCA_041661265.1 of Candidatus Paceibacterota bacterium. Lineage (NCBI taxonomy): Bacteria > Bacillati > Minisyncoccota > Minisyncoccota bacterium. Next base: position 1,164 of record JBAZUT010000019.1, read on the forward strand.
CCGGCGGGATTGTCTGCGGCAAAGAAACTTGCCGAAGCGGGAAAAAAAGTTCTGCTTCTTGAAAAAAATAGCGTGATCGGTCCGAAGGTTTGCGCCGGGGGATTTCCCAGTTCGGTGATCGGCGAGTTCGGTCTTCCGAAAGAATTGTGGGATCTGGAGACTTATGAGATGACCTTTCATACTCCGCTCCAGGAAAAAACATTCAAACTCGGAGGACCTTTTTATACTGTCGATAGGGCAAGGCTGGGAGCCTGGCAGCTCGAAAAGCTAAAAGGCACTTCGGTTCAAGTTAGGACCGATGCGAAGGTTACAAAGGTTGAGAAAGACCATGTCATGATCAACGGTTCCGAGAAGATCCCGTATGAGCACCTTATAGGCGCCGATGGGGCGAATTCGGTTGTCAGAAAATATCTTGGGATCAAGACGGAGAATTTCAGCGTTGCGATGCAGTACATCATTCCGTCCGATGAATATAAAAAGGTGGAAATATATTTCGATCAGAGGCTGATCAGCCTCGGATATGTCTGGATCTTTCCGCACAAGGGCTATGTCTCGATCGGCTGCGGAACGGAACCGCGATATTATTCAACCAAAAAGGTCGCGGCGGGTTTTGAAAAGTGGATAAAACAGAACAACATCGACACGTCGAAAGCGAAATTCGAGGCATTCACGATCAACTACGATTACAGGGGGCACAAGTTCGGGAATATTTATCTTGCGGGGGATGCCGCAGGACTTGCCGCAGGTCTGACCGGCGGTGGGGTCTATCAGGCGCTTGTTTCCGGCGAGGAAGTTTCCAGATCTATCTGTGAAAAGGATTATGTTTCGCAAAGGATGCCCGGAGTGCTGAAATTGAACAAAAAACAGAATGATGCATTGCGTTTTCTGGAAATAACCAGGCCGATCCTGGGCCTGGAGATGGAACTTTTTATGCTTATAATAAGAAACAAGTGGCTTGGGGAAAAGTTTATAAATAAAATAATGTAATTAATTCACCGCAATGGGAGTATTTTTTGCTTTCATCGCACTTTTCAGCTGGGGAATAGGCGATTTTCTGATCCAGAGAAGCACCAGGGCTTTTGGAAATTACGTAGCCATATTCTATATCACCGCATTCGGTTCCGTCGTGTTTTTTCCGTTCGCTTACCGGAGTATTCCGTCATTGTTGTCATTCGGTTCCGATTTTATGTTGCTCATGTTCACAAGCGTAGTGATCTTGTTCGCTTCGCTTTTGGATCTCCAGGCATTAAAGATGGGAAAGATATCCGTGGTAGAACCGATATTCGCTTTGGAGATTCCCGTAACCGCGCTTCTTGCATCATTCGTGATCGGGGAATCGATATCTGTTCTGCAGGCTTCACTGATCATAATTATATTGTTCGGTATAATCCTGGTTTCCACAAAACGTTCCGATGATCTGAAGATCAGGATCGAGAAGGGAGTTATGTATGCAATATTCGCCACTTTTCTGATGGGGTCTGTGGATTTTCTTTTTGGCGTCAGTTCGAGAGAAATGGATCCGTTCCTTGTCAATTGGTTCACAAGCGTATTACTTGCGTTTTTCACTTTGTTCTATCTCATCCTGAGGTCAAGGACGAACGAGCTTGTCCGGTGCTGGAAAACGGAGAAAAAACTTATTTTCGGCATCGGATTTTTCGATAATCTCGCGTGGATCTCGTATTCATACAGCATGCTCTATGTTCCGATCGCGATCGCGACCAGCATCAGTCAAAGCTATTTGGTGATAGTCGCTTCGCTTGGCATAATCTTGAATAAGGAGAAGCTGAAGCGCCATCAATATCTCGGCTTGGCGGTAACTATTTCGGGCGCCATAGTGCTTGCTTATATAACCGGGGAATAAATTCTTGGAGCCGTAATAATTTCGCACCTAAGCCGATTTGACGGTCAACTGCGCGGCTATTGACTTTTTTTAGTATTAGGTATATAATTGTCTTGTAAGTTTTTTGAAGAATTTTCTTTCCTTGTATGTATTCTATAAGTTAATCCCGAACAGATTCGGGAGAAAGTAAAATTCCGACAAAAAGTCAGTCGACTTGCAACTTAATCAGTACATATAAGGAAAAAAAACGATGCAGAAGAAACTATATGTTGGCGGTTTGGCCTACAGCACCACCGAGGATACGTTGAAAAATACGTTCGCCGAAGCTGGTACCGTAGAAACTGCTACCATCATTATAGACAAGATGTCCGGCAGATCTAAGGGTTTTGGTTTCGTAGAAATGTCTACGGAAGAAGAAGCTCAGAAAGCTATTGAAATGTTCAATGGCAAAGAATTAGACGGCAGAACATTGACCGTAAACGAAGCTCGCCCTATGGCCCCAAGGCCAGCAAGAGGCGGTTTCGGAGGCGGTAACCATGGCGGCCGAGGTTTCGGCGGTGGAAACAGATTCTAATATTACTTTAGGATCGTCTATAAAAACAAAGAACGGCTTATGCCGTTTTTTGTTGTATAGATATTTTTGCGGAAAATTATTTTACCGTCGAACTGATTATGGATTTTATGGTATTAACCGGAATGGAAAAGCTTATATTGCTCGAGCCGACGACCGTGGCGACATTCACTCCGATGACCTCGCCTTCCAGGGTCACAAGAGGGCCGCCGGAATTTCCGGGATTTATGGCCGCATCGGTCTGAATGACCCCTTTCAAGCTTTCGCTTCCTCCGCTTCCCGAAGCCTGGATATCCCTGTTGAGTCCGGAGATTATTCCCGTTGAAACGGAGTTGTTGTATTTCCCGAGGGCATTGCCTACCGCAAAAACGGTCTGGCCCAGCTTGAGCGTATCGGAATCGCCGAGAGCCACATGCGGATATTTTACGCCATCAACCTTCACGATCGCGAGGTCGATCTCGTCGTCGATGTAGGTGATCGCAGCCGCTTTCTGAGTTCCGTCCGAAAGAAGGACGGTATATTTGGCCTCGCTGTCGTTGACGACATGCCTGTTGGTCGCGATATAGCCGTCATCCGATATCAGGAATCCCGTACCTGCTCCGACCTTCTTTTCCTCGGTGCCTTTCTGGATATATCTTGGTACGCGCATATCAACATCGTTAAAGAACGGATCGTCGCCGAAAGGATTCACATAGACCACTTCAAGCTTCGGAACGTCTTTCGTGACGACTATGGAAACTACTGAGGGAGTTATTTCCGCGACAGCTTCCGTGAGCATTTCATCCTGGGATTTTTGTTTTGCGATCTCCTGTTTGACGGTTTCAAGCGATTTGTCCTGCAGTCCCGCATATGCCTTCAGAAGGCCGTCGACTTGCTGGCCGGATTCTTTAGATCTTTCCACGAGAGCGTCGAATTGTTCTTTTGAAATGCTGTTTTGGCCGGTTCCCGGTGCGGAATTTTCAAGCGCCCTGAGCCTTTCGCTTATATTTTGGAGATTCCGGTTTTGCGTGTAGGCGTTATATGAAAAACTCGCCCATGCCGCCAAATTTATGGCTACGAGGGCCAGAACCAGAAATACGATCTTCTTATCTGTGATGATCATAAATAATTCTTACTGTTAAGCTTTTGGTAATATTATAAAAAAATAGAGAGGTTGCGTCAATTCAGCAGTTTATAGTTAATACAAAACGCATTAATAAAAATTTCATCGTCGCTTGATTATTTATCGGATACGGAATAAAGTGTATAAAAAGGAGGTGTTTCGATGAGAGAAACAAGAAAAGAAAGGCAGGAGATCTCTGGCGGGGAAGCTGATGCAATGGCCATTGTTCTTGACAGGATGATGAAGGAGGATAAATTCGTTCCGGATTTCATCACTGGAATATCAAGAGGGGCATATCATCTGGTGGCCAAGATCAACAGCATGACATCGAAATGGGCTAAGATCGGGTATTTCAACATTGGCGACGATAAGGCCGATCCGAATAAGAAAGTCATAAAAAGCTCATCTTTCGATCATGATGAAACTTTAAGCGGCATCAGGATCCTGGTTTGCGAGGATGACCTTCGAAGCGGGCTGAGCTTCATTGCCGTAAGGGAATATCTTGAAAAAAAAGGAGCGGAGGTCCGTACTATGAGTTTTTTCAGCCATCCATTCTCCAAAGCGGCGCCTGACTATATTTTCAAAAAGAACATAGAATATGAGGTCTGGTTCCCGTGGGATAATTTAAAACAATTGGCAAAATCCAAGTCTCCATAGGAGACTTTTTTTGTTCGGTATTTCGTAATGGCATTTCCGCTATCGGCCAGAATAAAAAAATAGATAAATAAATTTATCTATGGTTTATTGCGATGCTGATCGCAGCGTGTTTCTCAATGCGAAGTCGATCGCGGCCGTGGCGTGGATCGTCGTCGTGTCGAACAGGGGAATTGCCCATCCCAGCTGCTCATCCAGCTCTTTTTGCGTTATGAGCAATGGAAGCTCCGTGCATCCCAGAATTATTCCTTCGGCGCCTTCATTGCCCAGCCTTCCTATCAGGTTGTTGATCGTTATGCGGTAGTTCCGGTCGAATTTTCCCTGGCACAATTCTTTGAATATGACCCTGTCGATAAATGCTCTTTCGAAGACTGACGGTATCATAACCTCGATCCCGTGGTTCTTTGCCAGCCTTCCCTTATAAAAATATTCTTCCATCGTTACCCTGGTCCCCAGGAGCGCGACCTTTTTCATTTTTTTCTTTTTGATCTCTTCCGCAAGAGCATCCGCGATGTGTATGAGAGGGATGGAGATCGAACTTTGAACTTCGTCAGCCACTTTGTGCATGGTGTTCGTCGCTATGACTATGCATTCCGCTCCGGCCATTTCGAGCTTTTGGGCTATTCTTGTCATTATTGACGCAAGATCTTCCCATCTGTTCTGCTGTTGCAGGGCCGCGATCTCGGCAAAATTGACATACTCCACAATTATTTTTGCAGAGCTTAATCCGCCAAGCTTTTGTTTCACGAGTTCATTCATGATGCGGGTGTATTCATTTGTCGATTCCCAGCTCATTCCGCCTATTATGCCTATTGTTTTCAATGTGCCTATATTTGTTTTCATAAAGCCTCCTTTATGGATGACTCATTATAAAAAATAGGTATGATTTGTCAATTCAACAGGAAAAATGCGAATCATGATCAGTTGGAAGAGGAAATATCAGGCAAGAAAAAATGACATCTTTGATGTCATTGTTTTTAGCGCAGAAGCCCTCCGATAAAAAATCCCGGACTAAGATCCAGGCGTCCATTGTCCAGTATGTCGAACATGACCGCTCCGGACATATTGAATCCTGCAAAATCCGTACAGCCGCTTGAGCTCGCCGACGTACAGTTAATGCCTGAAATACTGTCCTGTCTGAACAGCTCCTTCATTCCTCCGGCGACTATTACCGCTGCTCTATTGGTGAGTTCGGATGTAAAACCGTCCTTTTCCAATCTTTTTCTGACCTCATCGAGGAGCAGGATATTTTCTTCTATTGTTCCGGGAAGGATCGACACTATGGCCGCAGCCGCGTAGTTTGAAGTATCTTCTTCCCATCCTTTTCGGACCATTGTTTCGAAAGTTTCGTTGAATCTGTCGCCCCGTTCGCTTACGGATCCGCGGGCATTCATCAGTATCATCGCTGTGATCCCGGATTCAACGCTGTCGGTTCTGCCTTTACTTATTATATTTTTTTCCAAAGCATCGACCTGGCTTGCGATTTCGGTTTCCTGGCCTTCCATTTGGGCCATGTTTGCCGATATGAAACAGGTTGCCGCGCTGCCGATCTGCCACCCTTTCTTGAAAAACTCTTCGCGCATTCTGTTGAAGCGCTGATATTTTTCAATAGGAGAGTTCTCGCGGATCTTCATGATCAGAGCGGCTTCGGACCAAGTGGAGTATGATTTCGAATGTCCGTCATCGACCATGAGCGTGAGTATTTCTCCGAGTTCGTCCCTGAGCTTGTCTATGTCTCCTTCCTGAACTGCCACCAGGGATGCGATCCTGAGTCTTTGATAGCTGGTCCAGCCTTTATTATACAGATAGTCGTTGATAACTCCGGCTCTTCGGTATATATTTTCTTCGTCGTCGGGTAGCGCACTAAGAGAGATCGCAAAATGAATCACTTTGCGGGTGTTATTAAAACCTTCCTTGATCAATAGTTCATGCATGGATCTGAATCTTTTGTATCTCGCATCGATCTCTTGGTTGATCTTTTCCAATTCCTGTTCGAATGATTCAAAAAGAACATTTTCGAGCCTGGATGATCCGACGCGCAGCTGCTTCAGCCGTTCTTTTCCTTTATCCAAAAGCATGGCATATCCGCCCGAAGTTTTTGAATATCCGGCTGTTTCGGCTTTGATCTTTTCGAGCCGTTCTTTTTCCGTCCCGATCTTTTCGGTTTCACTTGCAAGGGCTGCAAGCTTTGGTTTTTCGCTTCTGAGCGATGCTTCTTCCTCGGAGAGCTTTTGCTTCGACGTGGTCATTTTGTGCCATTTTGAAGTGAGCTTCCTTTCAAGATCATTTATTACTTTCTCACTTTCCTTTTTCCGGATCATTTTTCGATTAAAACTTTCCAGAATGCCCGGGAGTTTCTTTGCCTCATCCTGCATGGCCATATATTCATAAAAACTGACGGTTTTCACGAGGCCGTGGCTTTCAAGGAAGGTTGACTCGATATCGTCCAATTCGAAGAATGCCTTTTTCTCCAAATTATCCAGAATGGATAGAATATTTGTTGAATACATATTTCTGCACCTCTTTTTTTAAAGATCATTTCCTTTTGTAGGGAAACGATAAATAGTATCATAAATCAACTTAATTGTCAATTCCCATAAGTCATTAATTTTGGTAAAATAATATCATTAACCGGTGAAATTATCTATGATAACTGTATATGTTGTAAGGCACGGAGAAGCTGAGGGTAATGCGAAAAAGAAGCTGATGGGCCAATCAGATCCGTCTTTGACTGCAATCGGCAAGAAAGATGCTTATATGCTGGGCGAAAGATTAAGATCCGTGAAATTCGATAAGGTCTATACAAGCGATTTGGAAAGGGCTTGGGCGACAACGGACATTATTGCTAAAATTCTGAATTTATCCTTAGAACCCATCAAAACGGAGAAACTTCGCGAGATTGATACCGGAGACTGTTGCGGGATGGATCTCGAATGCTTTTTCAGGGAATATCCGGAATCGAAGAATAGTGCGGATTTTTGTTTCCCGAAAGGCGAGAGCTATAGGGAATTCTTCTGCCGCATAGCGAATTTCCTGAAGTCGCTCGCAAAAGATTATGACGATGAAATTATTCTCATTGTGGCTCATGAAGGCGTTATAAAAGCGATCGAATATTATTTTGGATATCTTGAATTTCGCAATCATCAGAAGACAAAGATATCCCATGAATATGTCAGAAAATTTGTTGTTGATGGAGGAAATCCGGCGGAATAGCGGTTAATAAATATTATTGATTATGAAAATCAAAATAAAAAATATTTTTGGAGAAAATCTGGATGTGCTGATCGAAGGAAATAAGAATTCCGAGAGGGTTTTGATATTTATTCATGGATTTGGATCGGATAAGAACGAAGGATTTGCGTCGTTCTTGGATCTTTCCGGATATTTCAAAGATGACTTTCTGACAATAAGATTCGATCTGTCGGGCTATGGCAAAAGCGAGGGTGAAGAATATGAATTTCAATTTCACAAAGCGGCGGGGGACGTGGATTCAGTGATAAGGTATGCTCGAAAGAAATATAGAGGAAAAGAGCTGAATATCATAGCTCATTCTCTTGGGGCTTTTGTCGTCTGCATACTGTCGCCATATATGATCAGAAGGACGATCTTTACGTCGATACCTAATTCCAATTCGAAATTCATCATAAGGGAGCTCCAAAAAAGGATCAAGGCAAAAGGAGGGAAGATAAATGAGAACGGTCTTTCTGTTTATCCAAGGACTAGCGGAGTTGTCCAGCTGATCGGAAAAGATTTCTGGAAAACATTAAGATCTTTCGATCCGGTAGAATCCATAAAAGAACTCAGCGAGAAGACGGAACTTGCGATCTTCAAACCGAAACAAGACGAAGTTCTTAGAGATAAATATTTTAATGAATATAAGACGATCAAGAATATGAAATATGTTGAGATCGACGGCGATCACAATTTTACAAAAAAAGAAGACAGGTTGAACCTGTTTGAGAATATAAGTAAATTTTTATTATAAAAGACAGTGGCATGAAAATACTGGCGATTTCAGGAAGTCCGAGAAAAAAGAATGTATATGGCATGATCAAGACCGTTTGTGAAGCGGCTGGCGGTGATTTTGAGATTTTAAATATAGCGGATCAAAGTATTCATCATTGCAATGATTGCCGAAATTGCCATAAGACCTATAAATGCGCCATCAACGATGATATGCAGGACATTCATAAAAAGATAGCCGATGCGGATTGTATTGTCCTTGGAAGTCCGACTTATTTTGATAATGTTTCAGGACCGATGAAAAACTTTATGGACAGGTGTCTCCCGTTTTATTTTTCGCGGGGGCTTGAAGGGAAAAAGGCTATCTTGTTGACGAGCGGAAATTTTGAAGATCAACTGGAATTCGATGAAAATGGAAAATGCAAATGGCACAAGGAAGAAAAGGAATCGGTTGAAAGATGTCTAAGGTCTATGGAATATTTTTGCAAAATTATGGGAATAAGCATAGTTGGCAAAATTTATGCCCTACATGATGATTGGGAGATAAAAGAGAGCGAATTGATTTGCATGGGCAAGAGATTATTATAACAAAAAAGTATAATATATCAGGTGTGTATGTCAGTTGTTGTATTGTTTAAATTGTAAGATCATAATAAAATTACTTTGATACTTGGGAGTTTCAAAGTATCAAGCTTATAAAAATTCAGATTAAAATTATGAGTAGAGTTAATCCGCGCATTTTAGATTCCAAAGTCAAGATGAAATATTTAGATCTTCTTTGGACCTCTATAGCACAACTGGAGACAAAAGAAGAAGTTAAAAAATTCTTCAAGGATTTATTGAGCGAGAGTGAGGCAATAATGCTGGCGAGGCGTATTGAAATCGCCAAGCGACTGATAGATGGCCAGTCTTATGATGAAATAGCTGGTGATTTGAAAGTTGGAACAGATACAATAAGCAGGGTACAGCAATGGCTTATTTCGGGTTTTGGAGGATATGAAAAGGCGATTGATGGGTTTAATAAAGAGCTTGGCAACCGCATTGGTCGAATAAAAAATATTAACGAAGAAATACCTTACAGTTTCACATGGATAAAAAAGAAATACCCGCTTCATTTTCTTCTATTTAATTTGCTCTCTGGCGATTCTCATGCCAGCAAACGTGCTAAAAGATAAACTTCAATTTACTTTGATAATTGGGAGTTTCAAAGTAAGACTATATGGCTAAATAATAGGATAATAAACATAATATATTTAATTGGCGGTTCTCTTGGGAGCGGAAAAACCGTTCTTTCGAGGAAATCGAAAAAAAATTCAATATCGGTTATATTTCAACTGATAATCTAAGAACAGTCGTTGCGCCGTATTTTTCAAAGCAAGAAAGACTTGTTAATTTTCCGTTTGAAAGAATATTTGATCCGGCTGATATCGATGAATATTTTGAAAGGTATACAGGCAGGCAGATGTTGAGTGATGATATCAAGGAAGCAAGAACGATCTGGCCTGGTGTGAGAAACTTGATTGACTATCTTCTGAGGTGCAAAATGGATTATATTATCGAAGGCGTGCACTTGCTTCCATCTCTGGCTAAGCGATATAAAGAAAATAAAAATATAAAGATTATATTTTTGAGTAAGTTTAATGAAAATAAAATTTATAAAGGCTTGTTAAATAATAAGAATAACAATGACTGGATTACGGATAATTTGAAAAACAAAAATATCATTTCAGCGGCCGCTAAGTCGCTTTGCGTTTATGGAGCATATTTTAAAAGAGAAACGAAGAAAAATGGTTTAATGCTTATAAATAGGGAAGATGATTTTAATAACAGTTTGAATGATATAGCAAATAATATTGTATAAAGGATTTAGCTTAATATTTAAACTAAAATATGTTCGGGGAAACAAAAAACGGAACACATTCGGAACTTCTTGACGTAAAAGACTGGCAATGTCGGAAGTTTTGGGAGCTGCAAGCATGCGGATTTATAATGAATCTTAAAATAATAAACTGTGAAATCATCGGCAGAATTTAATCAATGTTGCGAAAATGTCGGAGGCTAGCCTCCGAGATGGATAGCAGGGTTGTATTCTAATTATTCCCGTTGTAGGAAACTCGGGGGCTTGCCCCCGAGAGATTTATAGATTAAAAAATAGAGATAATCTTTATGCTTGATTTTTTCAAACAATCCTATTCCTCCAATATTCCAAAATTCTATGTCGCAATTTTTTTTGATGCGATGTGGTTTGCGGGTCCGGTTTGGATACTTTATTTTCTCAGTATCGGGCTTAATTTTGAGCAAATAGGGATTTTGGTCGGTATCTCGTTCATTGTACAGGCATTTTTTGAGATTCCTTCCAGTGTTTGGGCTGATCGCTATTCACGAAAGAATATATTGATAATCGGGATGTCTTTTTGGTTTGTTGCTCAAATAATATTTTTGTCTGCAAATTCATTTTATTTTTTTATTTTTGCGGCTATCTTTCAGGGGCTTTCAAATTCATTTTTTTCAGGTACTGAGTCGGCGATAGTTTACGACACCTTGCTGAACATGGGAAGGGAAAAAGAGTATGGCAAGATCCAGTCCAAAATTCATAGTATTTTCTTTTTAGGCAGAATAATTATTTCAATAGGCGGTGTTCTGGCCTACTCCTATGATAAAAAACTTCCCTTTCTTCTCTCGGTTATCACCAGCCTGATCGCGGTTTTTATTTTTTCATTGATCAAGGAGCCGAGGTTCCATAAATCGTCAGGTACGCATTTTGGCCAAATGAAGGAAGGTTTTGGATTTTTATTGGCCAATGAAAAGGTTTGGCTGATAGTTCTCGTTTTTTCTTTATTGCAAGCTGCCGCTAATATTCTTTATAATTATTATCAGCCGGTATTTGACTTGGCCGGTTTGCCAATTGCATATTTCGCTGTTGTTTATCTGGGAATCAATATTGCGAGCTATATCGGTTCAATGAGCTATTCCAAGCTGGCCAATAAATTAAGTTTCAATAAAATTCTTGCGATCTATTTATTGATTGCATTTCTGGTTTCCTTGGCTTTTGCTTTCGGAAAACTGATTTTTATTCTGCCTTTGGTCCTTTTTCTTTCATTTTGTTTCGGTTCTTTCGACGTTTATATAACAAGTCTGATAAATAAAGTGGTGCCTTCAAGCCATAGGGCAACGACAATAAGCATTCAGAGTCTGATAAATACCGTTATGATGTCTTTTTTACTGATTATTGTTGGAAGGATTTCAAATGAATATTCTATCTTCTGGGGAATGATTTTCAATGCTGGCGTAATTCTATTCGCTTGCGTTGCGTTTTTATATGTGAAAATTAATAATTCAAAACTTAATAAATAAATTAACGAAAAAATCATGATAAAGATGGTATTCGTTGACATGAGCAATACGCTTGTCGATGGAAGCGGCGCAAATTCCGGCGCGGATTTTATCGGCAAGGGCGATTTGTATAGAGAGATATATCCGAAATATAAGGCTGGAAAAATAACAATGACAGAACTGCTGAATAAAACCTACGGATGCTGGGCAGGATTGAATGTTTATGATCTGCAAAAAGTATTTGAAAAGCTCGATTTCAATGACGGCGCAAAGGAAACTATAAAAAAAATAAAAAATGAAGGAATAAAAATGGTTCTTCTGACCCAGATACCAGTTCAGCTTGGAGAACTATTCAAAAAGAGTCTCGGATTTGATTTTATAACGGGGACTGTGTTGGAAGTTAAAAATGGAATTTTTACGGGAAAAGTCTTAGAGTATCACGACAACAAAGCTAGGGAAGCGATGCAAATATTAGAAAGAGAAAAAATATTTCCGGAAGAAGCAGTCTCAATCGGAGACAGGAAAGACGATGCAGAAGTTTTCAAAAAAGTTCGTTTTGGTGTTTCCTATAATGGAGATGAAGCGGCAAGAAAAAACGCTAAATATCAAATAGATGATTTTAAAAAGTTATATGATATAATTGAAAAAGAATCGAATAATTGATTTTATAGCAATATGCCAACAATTGAAGAATTACAAACTGAGATCGAAAATATAAAGGTCCGGAACAGGCGGGTGGAGGCCGATAAAGCGTGGGAAACAAGCTGGGCAAGGAAAATGACAATTTCCGTTCTTACGTATTTTGTCATGGTCGTATTTTTCTATTTTGCAAATCTTCCAAAGCCATTTGTAAATGCAATCGTCCCATCGATCGCTTTTATTATTTCGACGCTGACAATATCTTTTTTTAAACAAATGTGGATCAAAAATAATTACAAAAAATAATATGACACTATCAGAATCGGAAATAAAAAAAATAACCGGGCTTTCAGAAGAAGAGGTGAAAAACAGTTTCGAAAAGCACGGATATAACGAGCTTCCCTCCTCGAAGAAAAGAAGCTTCATGAAGATAATCGAAGAAGTTCTCCAGGAGCCCATGTTCATTCTGCTTGTCATAGCCGGTTCGGTTTATCTTGTTCTTGGAAGTACTGAAGAGGCTTTCCTGCTTCTGGGGTTTGTTTTTGTCATTGTCGGGATCACGATATATCAGGAAAACAAGACTGAGAATGCGCTCGATGCCCTTCGAAAAATGTCCAGTCCCCGTGCGCTGGTCATCAGAGGCGGAAAGCAAAAAAGGATCCCCGGGGTGGAGGTTGTGCCTGGAGATATCATAGTTCTCAAAGAAGGCGACAGGATCCCTGCCGACGCTGAACTCCTCTGGACGAGGAATTTGTCGGTTGATGAATCCCTTCTTACAGGTGAATCCGTTCCTGTCCGGAAAGATCCTTCGAATAAAAATAGCGGATCGTCAAGAAAGACCGAGGAAGAAAGATCGTCCATTATCTATTCCGGAAGCTTGGTGGTGCAGGGACAGGGGGTTGCAAAGGTCAGAACTACCGGGATCAACACTGAAATGGGAAAGATAGGAAAAGCGCTGGAGGTCATAAAGGAAGAAAGAACGCCTCTTCAGGATCAGACGAAAAGGATCGTAAAAAGCGTATTCGGTATTGTGATCGTATTATTCTTAATAATCATATTGTATTACGGTATTGTGAGGGGCAATTGGACAGAGGGGATATTGTCGGGAATAACTCTTGCCATGGCGCTTCTGCCCGAGGAGTTTCCCGTGGTTCTTACGATATTCCTTGCTCTGGGGGCATGGAGGATCTCCAAGGAGCAGGCGCTGACAAGGAAAATATCCGCAGTTGAGACCCTGGGGTCTTCGACCGTGCTTTGCGTCGATAAGACCGGAACCCTGACCGAGAATAAGATGTCCGTAAGGGAAATATTTACGGAAGGAGAGAACTTTGACGTAAAGGGAAATGAAGACCGCCTTCCGAGCAAGTTTCACGAGATCATAGAATATGGGATCCTGGCGAGCGAGGAAGACCCCTTTGATCCGATGGACAAGGCGATCCAGGATCTCGGAAAAAGGACATTGGCGAATACCAGGCACATTCACACAAAGTGGACTCTTGTCGAAGAATATCCGCTCACCAGAAAACTTCTTGCGATCTCGCATGTCTGGAGGAGGGAAGACGGGGGCGATCATGACGGTTATGTCGTTTCGGCCAAGGGCGCCGTGGAGGCTATTTGCGACCTATGCCATCTTGATGCGGATGAATGTCGGAAAATATCCGTACTCGTTGATTCTATGGCGGCAAACGGGCTCCGGGTCATATCAGTTGCAAAATCCGGTTTTGAAAAAAGCGACCTTCCTTCTTCCCAGCATGATTTCGATTTCAAATTTTTGGGTCTGATCGGACTTGCGGATCCTGTCAGAAAGACAGTGCCGCCTGCCATGAAGGAATGCTATAATGCCGGGATCCGCGTCATTATGATCACCGGAGACTATCCGGCCACTGCAAAGAACATTGCGCGCGAGATCGGACTGAAGAACTATAATGAGATCATAACGGGGCCTGAGCTGGAAAAAATGGGAAGCGAAGAACTCAGGAAAAAAATAAAAGAAGTCAATATCTTTGCGAGAGTCGCTCCGGAGCAGAAGCTTCTTATAGTGAACGCTCTCAAGTCCAATGGAGAGATCGTGGCGATGACGGGAGATGGAGTGAACGATGCTCCGGCGCTGAAATCCGCCCATATCGGAGTTGCAATGGGGGAAAGAGGGACGGATGTGGCAAGGGAATCCGCCGGGATAGTTTTGCTGAATGATGATTTTTCAACAATAGTCAAAGCCGTGAGATTGGGGCGGCGTATCAGCGATAATCTCAAAAAGGCCATGGCTTATATCGTCAGCGTGCATATTCCCATTGCGGGAGTCTCATTTTTTCCGGTCCTTTTCGGCTGGCCGGTCGTTCTTTATCCGGTCCATATAGTATTTCTGGAACTTGTGATCGATCCTGCCTGTACGGTCGTTTTTGAGGCGGAAAAGGAAGAAGCCAACGTCATGAGGCGTCCGCCGAGGGATCCGAAAAAACCGCTTTTCGGAAGCAAGATACTTATCCTGAGCGTGCTGCAGGGGTTCTTCTCTCTTCTTGCGGTCGCTGCGATATTTATGCTGGCGCGCTATTCCGGCCAAAGCGACGAGGAAGCGAGGACACTGGCTTTCATTACCTTGATCACTTCGAACATATCGCTGATCCTGGTGAATCGTTCATGGACAAAGACCATAATTTCCTATATGTTCGTTCCCAATAGGGCCTTGGCTGGGGTTGCCGCGATCGCCATCACGTTCCTTATCATGGCTCTTTATATTCCCGCATTGCAGAGAGTATTTCATTTCGGATTTATGCACTGGGAAGATATAATAACTTCTCTGGCTTTCGGGATATCGAGCATAGTTTGGTTTGAAGCATTGAAATACTATTGTATCCACAGGAATATAAAGCTTCTTGAAAGCTGATGTATAGATGATAATAATAAAGGCAGAAGGACTCAAGAGAGAGAAGGAGGTCCTAGTCTCGTTTGCGAGGTTGGATCCGTTGAAATCGTATAAATAACAAAACTGACCCAAAGATACTTGGGTCAGTTTTTATGCTAAATATATTTTGGGCAAGTGAAAAAGATAGGTTTTATCTTTTTCGATAATTGGGATAGTTTGTTGGGATTTATTTTGTTGTTTTTTGTGAGTGGTTGTTGTGTTGGTTTGGAGTCTTTGATCTTTGAGCTAAAGCTCAAGGATTCCAAACCAACTTTCCCTTCAAACTACCTTTACCTATCTTTATTAAATACAGTATACACCCGGGAGAAAACATTGTCAAGGGCCTTGAACATATAATTAACATTATCGCTTGTTTAAGCGAATAAAATTAGATTTCGCGTAAGATTATAGATGAATAATAAAAAGTTATCCACAGCTTCGGAAAAGAAAAAATGCCGTGCTGTGGAAGTTTGCTTTGTTGTGAAATATATTATATAATGTTAAACTTCAAATATGATTTATTAAGAAAGCATAATGGATAGGAGCAGCACACAAAAAATTATTTTTGCGGTCATCATTATTTTATTTTCTGCAGGATATTATTTCATTTTTGGCAAGCACGAAAATGTTCCCGGAAATGCAGTGGAGGAAAAAACGGAGAAAGCTCCGGATGTTGCGCTTGAAGCCGGAATTTCCGAGCAGGGAACGATTGTGGACGGATCGGACCGATCGGAAGTCGCCAGTGGAACTTATGAAAGCGATCCGGGTGCAAGCGAGAAGGAATCTCAGGCGGAGATTCCGGCAAGTCCTTCGGTGGCGCCTGCTATAGCACCTCCTACAGTACCTTCAGCAGAACCCCCGATAACTCCCAAAAAGGAAGTTTCAACCATAAAAAACATTCTTTTCAGCGTGCCATTCGCTTCTCAGGCGCCATACGGGAACTGGAGCGATGCGAGAAACCAGGACGGATGCGAGGAGGCGGCGGCTATTATGGCGATGGCCTGGGTGAATGGAACGGCTTTGAATGCAAAATCGGTCAATGATGAGATATACAAGATCGCCGCATATGAGGAAGAGGCTGTCGGAACGTTCCATGACACATCTGCGTTCGATACGGCTGAAACGATATTTAAAGGATATTTCAAATATGAAGGGATAGAGGTTAAATACAGGATAAAAATAGAAGATATCATAAATGAGCTTGAGGCGGGAAATCTCGTTGTCGTTCCGACAAGGGGACAGCTTCTGGGAAATCCAAATTTCACGCCTCCCGGTCCTTTGACCCATGAGCTGGTTATTATCGGATATGACTTCAAGACCAAAGAATTCATAACCAATGATCCCGGAACAAGGAACGGAAAGGGATATCGTTATGATGAAAATGTCCTGATAGATGCGGTCATCGATTATCCGACGGGATCGCATGAAAAAGTCGTGGAGGAAAAAACCGCGATGATCGTCGTTAGACCTTCGGTCAAATAATTATTATCACTTGCACAATTATCCTAAAGAGTGTAAATTGTAATAGGCGATAATAATATGAATATATGAAATTTTGCCGGTTGTTACAAAGCATCGGATCACAATAATTCTCAGTTGAGGGTTATTTTTTTATCTTTGAGGCAAAACAATATGCAAGACAGAATACCGCATCCGATCATCGATATGCACACGCACCTTCGCGACAGCATTCCTCTCGGGATAAGGCTCAAGAATCCGAACAATGAAGGGAATGTGATCGGAAAGGTTGCGAAGCAGGGGAAGGTCGACGTTCTTCTTTATATGGCGAACACCACCCCGCCCCTTGATGATCCGGAAATAATAAAAAGATCATTGATGCTGAAAAGGCATGGCGCGAGGGCGATACCGGTCGGTGCAATGACAAAAAATCTTGAAGGCAAGACCCCTGTCGATATTGATGCCATAAAGCCCTATGTTGCGGGATTCAGCGACGACGGAAAATGCCTGGAAGATCTGGAGATCCTGGAATATTTCCTGAGGAAAGGAGTCCTGGTCCTTGCGCATTGCGAACCGGAAACGGAAACCATAGAAAAATATATAAAAGTTCTGGAGAGAAGTCGGGGAAATCTCCATATCCAGCATGTGAGCAGGAAGTCAAGCGTCGAAGCCATAAGAACGGCAAAAAAGATCGGGCTTCCGATCACGTGCGAAACCTGTCCGCAATATTTTATTTACACATATAATGACCGGGATCTGGTCCTGAATCCGCCGCTCGGGAGCGAGATGGATGTCGCTGAAATAAAGAAAGGGCTGCGGGATGGCACGATCGATGTGATCGCATCCGACCATGCACCTCACGATGATCCGATCCGGAACGGATTGAGGGGCCTGAAGACCCTCGTTTCTCTTTCCTACGGGCTGGTCCTTTCCGGAGTTTTGCCGGAAGGGGAATTGTGGAAGAAATTGACGGTGAATCCGCAGAGGATCATCGCGAAAAACGGGTATATCATTTAATTCCGCGCGGGTATTTTTCTGGTTGACAAATTGTGAATGTTGTGATAATATGTGCTGTTGTAAATTTATGTCATAAGCGATTTTGTCGCTTAGGTCTATTTATAACAAAAATCTAAAAGGAGGAATGGATATAATAGGAGCAAACGCGGTTCTGTCGTTCATTATAATAATAACCATATTAGGCATCGCTCATGAACTCGGTCATTTCGAGGTTGCAAGAAGGTTCGGGATCAAGGCGACAAAGATCGGGGTCGGATTTAAGATCCCGAGGATGGCGTGGCTATCGGTTTCGAAAAAAATCAGGGGAGTCGAGGTTTCATTGAATCCGATCCTGGCAGGAGCTTATGTGAATATTGACTCTGATGAAGTTGATAAGCTTGATAGCGTTTTTAAGAAAATCGCCATATATGCGGCGGGTCCCTTGGTTAATTTGTTTTCAGGCATAGCGCTATTAACGCTCGCTATGATCATGAGAGGCGCTGGCTTGCTGGAGGCATTTACCGGAGTTGTAGCCAATACGGTAATGGCAATAATAAGTTTGCCGCAAGTCTTTTCAAACTTTTCCAGCATGAAGGAAAATCTTGCGGGGCCTATCGGTATCATGAATTTAATGTCGGGCGAGTCGGTTCCATCCGGAGTTGCGCCATTGATGTTTTTTTTCGTTTTACTGGGAGCCTTGAGCATAGGCTTTGCAATAATGAACCTGATTCCGCTGGTACCTCTTGATGGAGGACGGATATTCCTGGTAATATCGGAAAGGGTATTCGGTAAAAATATGGCATTCAGGATCTTGCGAATCGCATATGTGCTGTTAAGTCTCGCGGCTTTTATAGCTCTGATAGGATTCGCCATATTGAACGATCTGGGAGCATTTAATTAATAATGCCCCTTATTTTTTTATAGAAAATGTCAGGACCATGCTGAAATAAAAAGAAACCCGATGTTATGATGGAGATCGGGTTTCTGATCTGCGGCTGAACTTGGTTATCCGACATATTTGAAGCGCGGCACTTCTTTGCCGTCGATCGTTATATTTTCAAAAAACATTTTTCTCGGCCTTACCCACAGGGCATTGTGGCCGAACTCTTCCGAATCCCAAAGTGCGCGATACACGACCAATTCTTCCAGCGTCTCGCTGTGCCTTGCGAGCCCGATCACTTCATAATATTTATTCTTATAATGCAGATATTTTCCCGGTTTGACGTTTTCCATGTTCGTAGAGTTTATATAAATGATTAAAAAACATATCAGATAAGAAGATTCATTTCCGGCTTCCCAATACCAGCTTGCACGCTTCATGTTTGTCTTTGATGATCTCTTTGGCTGCCGGACTCAGTTTTTTCCAGCTTCGTTCCAGTTTTTTTGCGATCCAGTCGTTTGCCTCGTCAATATCCATCTTGTGGCTGAAGAATGCCAGAAAGAATAAAGAAGAGACAGAATCAAAATGAGCCATCGAATCCGCATCGGCGACGCACAACGCTTCACTGGTCAGCTTTTTTGCCATTCTGCTTCCTCTGTGGCTGAGAATGCAGTGTTTGACTTCCCTGATCCTTTGCGGAGGATAGTCGTATTTTTTGAGGATCATCTCGGCCAATCTTGCGCCATGCACATGGTGTTCTTCATAAAGTTTGCGGTCTTTGACGCTTGCATAGTCGTGAAGCAGGGCCGCGATCTCAACGATCTCTTCGTCGGCGCCGAGTTTTTTCGCCATCAGCTTGGCATACTTCACAACTGGCAAAATGTGATGGGTCCACGCTCCATAACCGAAATAATTCGTCCTGTTTTTGCACGCTTTTTCAACTATTTCCGAGATCTCTTTTATCATCATATTGGTTGATTATAGGATATTATTCATGCGATGCGATGATCCCATGTCTGTTGACTTATTAAAATATAGCATAAATATTTCCGTATTAACAGAAAAAAATAACCGTTTCAGGTTATTTGCTCAGCTCAACTTCGATTTCCTTTTTAAGAGAAAGTAACTTTCCGCACAGTCTGCAGCAGCAATCATCCAATAACTCATCTACTGTTATAGTCTCTTTGACCGTGTTCTCTGCGATCGCCAGAAGCGTTGTTCTCTTGTCCATCCTGACCGCGTGCCAGCAGGCCGCAGAGATAAAGATCGCATTGTCTCTGTTGATCGTGACAACTTCACATTTACTTTCACTGTGGACTTCCACAAGCGCCTGTCCGCTCGTGCAGAGCAGGATCTCGCTTGAGCCCAAGTGGTAATGCTTTCCCCTGATCTCTTCTGAACTATTTTTGTTCACTATAAAGTAAACTCTTTGGACGTTGGGCATGAGTCCCTCCGTCAGTTTTGGCAGATCTATTTCCGTGAGAGAACCTTGCTTGTTCTTGTCGCCGGTTCCGGATACGGTTCTTGTTTCTATTATCTTATAACTCAATTCATATCCCTCCATATTGATAATGTGAATGATAACTGCTATATTACTTTTGTCAATGAATTAATTGCAATTATGCCTAATTTCTGGAGAAAATTGAAAAAGCCGATCCTGGCGCTTGCGCCCATAGCCGGATATACGAATTCTTCGTTCCGCCAGATCTGCAAAAGATATGGCGCCGATGTCGTCTATTCCGAAATGGCAAGCGCCGTCGCTCTTAATTATGGCGGGAAAAAGACCATGGAGCTTTTGAGGTTCCAAAGGCCGGAGCGGCCCTATGTGGTCCAGCTTTTCGGAAATGATCCGAAATATTTCAGGAACGCCGCTAAAATAGTTTCCGAAAAGATAAAGCCTGACGGGATCGATATAAACATGGGTTGTCCCGCAAAAAAAGTATTTTCAAATGGAAGCGGGGCCGCGCTTATGATAAACAAAAAGATCGGAAGGGCGGTTATCGAAGAGACTTTGAAGGGCACCAAGCTTCCGGTGTCGATCAAGGTCAGATCGAAAGCGGGGGATGTCACGGCATATCAATTCGTGAGATCCGTCAAAGATCTGCCCATTAGGGCTATAATGATCCACGGAAGAACTCTGGCACAGGAATTTTCGGGAGAAATAGACTATACTCAGATCAAAAAAATAAAATCCCTAGTTGATATTCCGGTAATTGCGAATGGAGGAATAAACACTCCGCTTGATGCGAAGATCATGCTTGAGAGGACCGGTGCAGACGGGATTGGTATTGCGAGGGGCGCTCTCATGAAACCGTGGCTTTTTTTGGAGATAAGGGAATATCTGAAAAAAGGGGAATATGAAGATTTCGGTATTGAAAAAATAAAAAAGGCCGCCCTTGATCATGCAAAAATGTCGTTCAGGGCGGGCGGAGCTCACGGGATCCTTGAGATGAGAAAATATCTTCTCTGGTATTTCAGAGGATTTGAGAACGCGAAAGAAGCGAGAAGGGATCTGGTGCAAGTTGAATCCGTGAAGGATATAGAGAATGTTCTGAAAAGTATATAAAAAAAGAGCCGTTTTAGCTCCCTAGTTTTTCGAGTTCACTGATATATGATCTGGTTTTTCCGTTTCCCGGGAATCGTGCGAACAGCGATACATAATGTTCAGACATGTTTATTTTTGCGATGGATAATCCCCATACTGCCAGCACTGCCAGGATCAGCGCAATGCCGAGGAAGGATCCTGCGAACCATATGGATTCGATCTTTGAAAATTCTCCTATCCATGCCAGGGCTACTGACAAGATCAATACGGCAAAGATGGCCTTGAATGCGGATCTTTCCACCATATCCCGTTTCATGCTGTTTATGTGAAACTTTCTGATAAACAGGGGAGATGTCTTTGCATCTTCGTATATTTCATCTTCGTTGTTCGTATAAAACTTTACACTGGCAGCTCTTATCGGGAGAATTCCCGTTCTTTTTGTATTCTCCCTTACGGGAAGAACATTGGTTCTCTCTTTGTATTTCACTTTGGGAAGAACGTTGGTTTCTTCTCTGTTTCCCATTATAAACCTCCTGTTTTCTGAATTATATTAGGTTGTGATTATTTGTCAATTTTGGCAAAATAAAAAAAGGAAAACATATCAGCTCCCTAAGCCGAGAGCCTCAGAGGCTTCTCGCCACTCTTCCAGAAGAGCGGGATCGATTTTATTTTTGTTTCCCTGTTTGTTTTTTTCCAGAACATTATTGTCCTGATTTTTTTTGTTCGTCATCTCTCTCACCTCTATTTGAGTGCCGGGATGAAACCCAAGTTGATTTTCCGTTGTCCCGCGATAAGCTTCCGAGCTTCCTCTTTGGTGATAAGTTCAATACCGTCTTCTCCGATGAATCGATGGATGGTATTTCCGTTATGTCTTTCACCGCAAAATTCACAATTTCTCATGGTTTTATGCACCCTACGATACATTATATGACACCGTAATCACAGTGTCAATACTTATTAAAATTTTCTATAATAAAAGATAAAAAAATGGGAATATTTTTATTTTCCCATATTCGATTTTGGTTGTCATTTCGGCTATTTTTGTTTATATTCAGCCCTGGCAAGATCCATTGAGCAAATGATAGAAATTTACATCTTTCAAACATTTTACAAGCTTTTCCGGGGTGTCTATGATCGCGATTGTGGATAATTTCTTTATTTTGGGTATCGCTTTATTGCTTAGTCCATGACTGCTGATCAAGATCGCTTCATTAGGTGCGATGCTTCTTTCTTTCAGTTTTTCATGCACTGATCTTTCATAGAAGTCAGGATCGTGCTCTGCGGTTTTTACTTCCCTTCCGATTATCGGAGTCCTCTCATGCAAATTTCCCAATATTGCCTTTATATCTTGTTTCGCGTCGTCTGTTGCGCTGTCAGAGATCCAAATTACATAAATGTCGTTATACAGGGTGTTATTGATTATCTCTATAAGCTTATCGTCCAACGCTATCTTCATTGAAGAATTTTGCGCGGCTTTGTCCAAGGAAGCTTTGTTGCATATTATTCCATCAGCATCGATTACCAAAGCTGATATTTTTTTGTTTTCCGGTATGTTCATTTATCTCTCTCCTTCTTGGTTGTTAAATAACAAATCGCATATCATATATTATATGATACCGTAATCATGCTGTCAATAATGTTCAAATCTTTGTTTAAATATAATAAAATAGTCCTTTCTGCAAGGACCATTCTATGTGCTATCGATGCTAAATTTAACTTATTTTTTCCACTCTTTTACGGCTTTTTCATAGCTATCCAGGGATCCGACATCAAACCATTGTCCCGATAGGGAGTAGCCGGACAGGTTGTTCTCTTTCGCAAGCTTGGTCAGAATATCAACCTCGAGGCTTTTTGAGCCTGCTTTCATGTGTTCGAATATTTCCGGATTCATTATATAGATGCCGGCATTGATGAGATGAGATATTCCGGTTTCTTCCTTCGGTCTTTCGCTGAATTCGATGACTTTAGACCCTTTCAAGTTGACCACGCCCCAGTCCGAAGACTTGTCCACGGAAGTGATCCCCATGGTTATGATATTCTTATTCGATTTGTGGAATTCAAGCATGTCAAAGATGTCAGGTTCTGCGAGGACGTCTCCATACCACAGCACGAAAGGGGAATCCATCAGGCTGTTTTTCGCTTGGAAGAGCGGCTGCGCAGTTCCGCTTTCTTTGCCGTCCTGGTCGATATAGGTTATGCGGACGCCGAATCCGCTTCCGTCTTTGAAATACTCTTTGATCTTGTTTCCAAGATATCCCACCGATATGATTATATCTTTGAATCCGTTCTTAGCCATGAATTCTATCGTGTGCTGCAATAGGGGCTTGTTGTGAACGGGAAGAAGCGCTTTGGGCATTTCGTAGGTGAACGGCCTCAGCTTCACTCCCTCGCCGCCGGTCAGGATCAGAACTTTTGTGTGCTGGGGAAACAAGCTTTTGCTTAGCAGATATTCGATCGCGTGCGAGCGATTCCTGATCTTTGCGCCATCAACCATGCGGTCGATTGCGCCGACTATTTCCTTTTTTAGTGTGATCGTAAGTCTTTCTCTTTCCATATGTTTCGATATTATTATGGCTTTATTATAGTAAATAACCGCTAAAAAAGCAATAAAATACCAATAATATTTTGAATTTTAAAAAACACTATGATAATTCATATTATCATAGTGTTGGCTGAACTGATTCCGGGGATATTTTCTTATAATAGCGGCAGATATCTTTCTATTTCATAATCGCTCACCTTTGTCCTGAAGCTGTCCCACTCGATCTTTTTGTTCGAGAGGAACTTGCTGAATATGTGGTCTCCGAGAGAGTCTTTGAGCAGCTTGCTCTTTTCCATGATCTTGATGGCCTCGCCAAGATTCTCGGGCAGCGACTCGATCCCGTGTTCTTTTCTTTTCTCTGCGTTCATTTCATAGATATCTTCCTCAACGGGATCCGACAGCTTATATTTTTCCTTGATGCCCAAAAGTCCCGCTTCGAGCATAACCGTGAAAGCAAGATAGGGATTGCAGGCGGGGTCCGGGCTTCTGAGTTCGATCCTGGTCGCTTTTTCCTTGTTCGGCTTGTACATCGGAACTCTGACCAGGGCGCTTCTGTTCCTTCTTGCCCATGAGATATAGACTGGCGCTTCGAATCCAGGGATCAGTCTTTTATATGAATTCACCCACTGATTGCATATGGCGGTTATTTCGGTCGAATGTTCCAGGACTCCGGCGATATATGATTTTGCGACCAGTGAGAGGTGATATTTGTCTGTACTGTCATGGAACGCGTTTTTATCTCCCAGGAAAAGTGATTGATGGACATGCATTCCCGAGCCATTCTCGCCGTTTATGGGTTTTGGCATAAATGTGGCATAGAGCCCGCTTTGTCTTGCGATCTCTTTCACGGTGAATCTGTAGATCATGACCGTGTCGGCCATTTTCAGCGCGTCGGTGTATTTGAGGTCGATCTCGTGCTGGCTTGGCGCGACCTCGTGATGGGAATATTCCACCTTTATTCCCATTTTCTGGAGCGCAATTACGGTTTTTTCCCTCGTTTCTTCTCCGAGGTCGATCGGCTTTCCGTCGAAATATCCGCCCCTGTCTATGACGGAAGGATGCGACTTATCTGCAAAATAGAAATATTCCAGTTCCGGTCCGGTATAAAACGTGAAACCGGATTTTTTCGCTTTGTCAATGCTCCGCTTCAGTGCAAATCGGGGATCGCCCGCATAATGCGATCCGTTCGGGTTCAGGATGTTGCAGATCATAAATGCCGATCTGTGCTCGTCGGTCTTCCAGGGAATGATCTGGAATGTGTCGGGGTCGGGTTTTGCGATCATGTCGCTTTCTTCGATCCTGGCAAAACCTTCCACTGAAGATCCGTCAAAACCCATGCCTTCTTCCAGGGCTTCTTTCAGTTCCAATGGCGTAATGGAAAAGCTTTTAAGATTTCCCAGAATATCCGTAAAATAGCACTGGATGAAGCTTATGCCTTCGGTTTTTACGATATCCTCGATCTCTTTTGTCGTTTTCATGGATTTTATCTTAGAATTAAAAAAAACTTCCTAAACCCGTCATTGGCTAAGAAGACTTCTGTGTCGATTCGGCACGTCATTGTGCTCTATGCTTACATGATAGTACTTTTTTAATTTGTAGTCAATAAAAAACTTGCAGTATATTGCAAGTATTAATTCATGTCCGGGATGCAGGACTTCTGCATATCTATTTTTTTATTCAGGTCTACGATCTCTATCATAATATCGAAACAGCTTAGTGAAATTTCCCATGCCCTATTGTCCATAATTTCTCCGATATTTTCCAAGAAAAACTCAATAATTTCTCTCATTGCATATCCCTGAGGGGTTTTGAGTGTCGCGATCACCTGGTCGATCTCGGCATCTGACAGTTTTGCAAGAAATGGCATTCTGTCTATTGCGACCCCTATGATCTTTTCAGTCGTTTCTTTTTCCAATTCTATGACTTTTTTTTCAAACGTGAGTTTGAATTGTTCGAAAGTTATCTCCGCATTTTCTTTCACTATTATGCTGCTTTGAAAAAACTTTTGATAGTCTTCATTAGTGATCTCTTTTATGAATTTTCCAGGTAACTCCGTCGCTATTTTGTATGTTATGAACATTCTCATCAGTTCCGTAATTTTTTCTTTGCTTGCCGTGTATATTCCTCCTTTGCATAAATATTTTGAACTACGAAATGTCATTCCTGAATCAAGTTCAGGACAGGCTTTGGAGTGAAACGATGGGATCCCATAATTAAGCTCT
>JBAZUT010000020.1 GCA_041661265.1 Candidatus Paceibacterota bacterium
ATTCTAAGAAACTTTTTTTGCCAAGTCCCGTTTTTTTATGCCCTTTCGGACTTGATCTTGCGGAGAAGCTTTTCAATCTGTTTCGTGCTATCTTCGTCATAGATCGAAACCGCAAATACATTTTTATTCAATTTCTTCAGGACCCTCTTTTTTTCTTTCAGTTCCCTTTCACTGATCGTGTCGATCTTGGTAAGAAAGACGTACTCTTTTTTGTCGGCAAGTTCCGGTTCGTATTGTTCCAGTTCTTTCCTTATGATCCCGTAATCTTTCTCGAGATCGGCCGATTCGCTTGAAATGCAATGAATCAGGACATGAGTCCTTTTTATGTGGCGTAGGAATTTTATGCCGAGCCCTTTTCCGCCGGATGCGCCTTCGATCAGCCCCGGAATGTCGGCGATTATAAGTCCATAAAAATCTCCCAGGTTCGGTTCCAGTGTCGTGAAGGGATATGCTGCGACTTTTACGGAGGCTTTTGTGATCGAATTTAATAGGCTTGATTTTCCGGCATTCGGAAGACCGATAAGTCCCACTTCCGCGATCATTTGAAGTTCAAGCAGCACATTAAAAGTTTCTCCTTCCGATCCATATTCGAACTCACGAGGAGTGGTGTTCGTCGGAGACCGGAAAAACCAATTGCCTCTGCCGCCCCTGCCGCCTTTTGCGATGATCTCTTTTTGTCCGACTTTCACGATCTCGAAATCTTTTTTGGTGTCGAGATTATGCACAATCGTTCCGATCGGTACTTTCAGCACTATATCATCGCCATTGGCGCCGTCCCGGAATTTCGATCTTCCGTTCTCTCCGTCCTCGGAACAGAACTCTTTCTTGTATCTGAACCTGTTTAGCGCTGTCAGGTCGGAAACTCCCTCGAGATAGACGCTGCCGCCATGTCCTCCTCTTGCTCCGCTGGGTCCGCGGCCGCCCTTGCTGGTATCGAAAGAGACCGAGCCGTCTCCGCCTTTGCCGCCTTTTATTATAATTTGTATCTCATCTACGATCATTTTTGTCAGTTATGGTAAAAAAAATCACCTCATGCCTTATAGGGGTGAAGTTTGTCAATTACTCGCCCTTCGCGTAGGAAGGCTGCTTGCGGGAATCCTGTCTTTTCCGAGCTTCATTTTGAAAGGCGAATCGTTCAGGAAAAACAGTTTAACTTCTTTCCCGGTCACACTGCCATCAACTTCCGCGATGCTGAACATCGCGGTGATTCCGGCTTCGCAGTCGCATGGAAGCTCGTTGTTTCCGGTGTCGATCGTTCCCGTGCCGTTGCACTTTTCACATTTTGGCATATAACACCTCCGTTAAGATATAATAATACAATGATAATCGCGTTTGTGTCAATATGGCGCAGGCTAATGCTATTGCGACTAACTTCCGACTGGGGATCGGTCAAGTCCGGTATTCCGTATGATCTATTTTATCCTTGAAATTTTGTAAGATATTTGAAAGCGCTGATGGCCGCGATTGCGCCGGCTCCCGATGCTATGATGATCTGCTTATATGGAATGTCCGTGCAGTCTCCCGCGGCAAACATACCTGGCATGCTTGTTGCTCCGCTTGGGTCGATCATGATCTCTCCTCTGCTGTTGAGCGCGGCGATCTTTCCCGCAAGCGAACTGTTCGGAACAAATCCGATATTAACGAATATGCCCTGCACGTTTATATCTTTCTCCTTTCCTTCCCACTCGAAGGCCAATGACTTTACGGATGTGTCGCCCTTTATTCCCTTCACAGTGGAATTATAGAAGATCTCGACATTTTTGTATTTCAATATTTTATCCAACAGGACCCGATCACCGTCTATATCCTTGTTTCTTATGATCAAATAGACCTTATTTGCGATGTTGGCCAGCTGCAGGACAGATTCGAGCGCCGAGTTTCCGCCTCCGATCACAGCCACGTCTTTTCCTCTGAACAATGGACCGTCGCATGTTGTGCAATAGGACACTCCTTTGTTCTTGAATTCCTTCTCTCCTTCTATATCCAGATATTTCGGTTTTGCGCCGGTGGCAATGATGAGGGCTTTGCTTTGAAACATTTCTGTTTTGGTCTGAATTTCAAAGATGCGGTTCGTTTTGCGGATGCTCTCAACCTCTGTTTCCTTGAGATCGAATTCGAATTCGTGCAAATGATGTTCAAGTTTTTTGATAAGCTCTTCTCCGGTTATCTCCTGGTAGCCTGAGTAGTTTTCGACGATCGATGTTTTTGTCACTTGTCCGCCGATATTTTTTGAAATGACCATCAATTTAAGCGCTTTTCTTGCAGCATAAATAGCTGCCGTGATACCGGCAGGACCCGCTCCGATAATGATAAGGTCATAGATCATGTGTGTCTATAGATAAAGCTTTTTCTTGATCTCTTCTTCGTCAAAACCCGCAATATATGAGCCGTTGATCTCGATGATCGGAACGCCTATGTGTCCGCTTTTTTGTATTATTTCCATTGCGACTTTCTCGTCCGCCGAGACGTCGATCTCTTCAAACTTGATATTGTTATTTTCCAGAAATGTCTTTGCCATAAGGCAATAAGGGCATGTGGGGGAGGTATATACTTTTACGTTCATTTTTTTATTTTATGGTTTAAATATTATTTTTGGCAAAGTCCGCAGAACCGCGTTGATCTTCCGGCAATTTTAATCTTTTTAATCGATCTCGTTTTGCACCTTGCGCAATCATCTTTTTCTTTTCCATAGACCTTAAGATGTTCTGAGAATCGCCCTTTCTTTCCGCTTGCATCCACATAGTCGCTGAAGGTCGTGCCCCTGTTCTTTATGGCAAGATGAAGTATTCCGATGATTGAATTATATAGCATTTCAATATCCATGTCATTAAGGCCTGCCGTGTTCCTGCCGGGCTTGAGTTTCGAGTCAAAGCAGATCTCGTCCGCATAGATGTTGCCGATGCCGGATACCGATCCCTGATCCAGCAAAAATGCCTTCAGCGTCTTTTTTTTATTTTTAATCATAGCTTTGAAATATTCCAAACTGAACTGTTTGTCGAGGGGGTCTATCCCAATCCTTTTCAGAATGAGATCTTTTTCGGGATCGGTTGCCGCAAAAAGCGAACCGAACTTCCGTATATCGTTAAATAACAGTTTCGATCCATCCTTGAAACTGATAATGACTCTCGTATGTTTTGTCGGAATATGTCCGGATCCATAGATCAGCTGGCCGGTCATGCCAAGGCGGACCAGAAGAGAGTTGCCGCCCGAAAGCTCCATAATGAGCAATTTTCCCTTTCTCTTCATGTCTGTAAAATAGTTTTTCTGCAGAATTCTTTTGAAAAGTCCCGCTTCATTTCTGACGGATCTCGGCTCTATAATATCTACAGCTGATATCATTTTTCCGATGAGCATTTTTTTCAGATCTTTTCTGATCGTTTCAACTTCTGGGAGTTCGGGCATGGATATTTATATACGTTATTTATATGCTTTTTCTTTTACCAGTATCTTTATCTTTTTCTTTTCTCCTCTGTTATATCCTCCGGCTTTTCCGTCGGATCTGATGACGCGATGACAGGGGACGGCAGGATCGAAATTTTTCGAAAGAATGTTTCCGACCGCTCTGTATGCTTTCGCCTTACCGGCGAGCCTCGCCACTTCTTTATAGCTCAAAGTTTTCCCTTCGGGTATTTCCGATGTAATACGGAGAACTTCTTTAATAAAATAAGTCCGGTTCATTTGCATGGTAGTTTAGCTCTTATCTCTCAGACAGTATGTTGCGTGATCGATAAGCAGCCGCCATTTTTCGGTTCTTTCAAATTCTACGGACAGATGCAGCTTGGAAAAAACATTTTTCCACTGGGAGTCGCTCATATTCGAATGGGGATGGCCGAAAAATTCCTGATTAAGAATGCTGTCGACGGCGAATGTGACGTATTTCCCTATGTCATTATCAAAAACGTCTTCCATGACGATTATCTTTTCTGAAACTCTTGCAGCTTCGCTCAGGATCCTGATCGGATTCTTTGTGTGGTGCAGGACAAACAGAATAAGCGCTACGTCGAATTGCTTGTTTTTGAACGGGATCGTGTTTCCATCGTAGATCACCGGTCTTATGTCTTCCGCGAGGCTCAGGTTTTTGACATCAATGGCTGTTACCTCGTATCCATCATCCATCAGCGCCTCCGTAACATTGCAGTTCCCGGCGCCTATGTCCAAGACGAGATCTTTCGGGTTCAGATGTTCCTCGATCTCACCGGCCACTTCCCTGGCTCTTTTCATGCTCAAAGCGCGGATCTTTTCGATGATAAACCTGTTTTTGCGCAAAAGATTTGAATTGATCGCCATCGTTTTTTTTAGTTGATTCTGTTTATATCTTAACAAATCCAATGAATAAAGCAAAAAACAAAAACAAGCAAATGTTACTTTGCCTGTTTTTTAGCTGAAAGAATGATATTATGCTCTATTATCTCGTTCTTTCGGAGGTCTTGCTTCGCTGACATTGATCTTTCTTCCGTCGAATTCCTTGCCATTGAACATTTCAATAGCCTTGTCGGCTTCTTCGTCGGTTGAAAATTCAACGAAACCGAAACCTTTTGATCTGCCTGACATTTTGTCCATGATGACGATCGCAGATTCAACATTTCCCGCCTGAGCAAAGCCCGTTTTCAGGGTGTCATCAGTGGTTCCGTATGACAGACCACCAACGTACAATTTTTTTGCCATTTGTTTGTTGTAAATACTTTTTAAACCGTGTAAGACGACCTTTCTTATCAGCTTTCCTTGCTCCGGCTTGTCTTAGGGCCTTTGTATATTTCAACATCGGGCGCAAAGATTCGAACAATTAGAAACAAGAAACAGATTTGAAAATTTTTATAACTTACACTGAAAACATTATATATTATTGTCTGAAAATGTCAAAGAATATTCCGATATATCATTTTGTCCGCAGAAGGTCTTCGGTTATCTCATTCCAGGAATAGACCCTTGATATTTTCTCAGGGAGGCTTTCCGCTCTGTTCCATGGGCTGTCCAGAAGAAAAACTTTCTTAACGGATTGCGCGCATTCTGCGGCATAGTCCATATAGTCTTCCACCATGAAGTCCACGGATGAGTTTTTGCAAATGTCGGATTTATTCTCGCATGCGCCGTGAAGGGAATTCTGGTTCGTGAAAAAGACTTCCGAAAACTTATTGTTGAAAAATCTGTCTATCCAATCCATGGTTTTTTGCGAGATGTCGTTTTGTCTCGAAGTGATGACGACAAGTTCGTGGTCTCTGCTCAGACGGTCGATATTTTCCAAAGAACCCGGCATTGGCCTGATGTCGTCAAAATATTTAGTAGTATAGAATTCATATATTTCTCTGATGGTTCTGTCGGGCGTTCCTCCCCAGATATGATGAACGTGATATGAACGGAACTGTTCTCTGAAGAATGACGTGCCATGTTTCTCATTATGGAACCTTATCAATGCGCTTAGAAAATCAGCAAGAACTTCGTCGAGGTCGATCCCTATTTTCATTTGGTTTATCGCATTAACTTATTAATAATCTTAATTCAGATCGTCATATTCTTTTTTCCATAGAATGTTTCCCTTTTTAAATTCCCTTTTTAGATTCTTTTTAATTTCAATAAGCATGTTTTTTAATTCGGGGAAATTTGAGATCGCTTTATCCGCATAATGTACCATGAATTCCGGATCATCATAGATCTTGTGGCCCGTTTCTGATAGCTGTAAAAGAGTTTCAAGCTTATCAAGTGCCTTTATGTATTTTGCTTCTTTTGTTTTTCCTGATTCGTATTCTTCCCACAGTCCATATACATGCGATCCGGTTTTTTTTGGCGCGAGGTTTCTCAGGTTTTCCATCGCTCTAGCCTCGAGCTTATTTTTGCTTTCTTTTGTTATCTCCCCATTTTTGATTTTGATTGCATCAATGTCGCCGGTTATCGACTCTGCAATGTCATGGACAAGTGCGATTTTGACGGCGCGATCAGTGTCAATATCCAATTTTAATTCTTCTGCAGCCAAAAAGGCCATAAGTGAAAGCCTCCATGAGTGTTCGGCACTGGATTCTTTTCTTCCGGATTTCAACGAGACATATCTGAGGGTTGATTTTAGATTTTCGATCTTATCCAGAAATCTGAAAAGTTTCGCTTGGTCTTTTGAGCTATTTTTTGTCATGCTGTATTTTATTTGCGCATAAAGTTGAATAAATTCGGATTTTTTCAAGATCTGGCTCATTCTTCATTTTTCAGGACTGTGTAATAGGTTGGAAAGGGGGCAAAGAAAATGCCCTTTTTGATGAGTTTCATGCCGGTCAGGCGCTTAATCTTTCCGGGGTTAAGTTTTTGGACGTGGAGTTTTCTGGAGTAAAGGGGATTTCCGTATATTTTCCAGCATTGGATCAGGTTATTCGAACCTCTGAATATTTCCAGGGGATATATGAGGACGCATGTGCCGGTGGGCCTGAGAACTCTTTCGATTTCCTCGAATGTTCTTTTAAGATCGGATATGTGCTCTATGACATGGGAAGAAACGATCTTATCAAATGAATTGTTCTTATAGCCCAGTCCTTTTTCGCTGATGAGGCTGAGCCCTTTTACAGGAGAATTTTCTATGGCTTCTCTGTTAACATCGCATCCATAGACGTTTTCGGAATGACTTCTTAGAAACGAAACGAGATCGCCTTTATTGCATCCGAAGTCGAGGATCACGTCGTCTTGTTTAGGTTTTAATAATTGCAATATCTTTTTTTCATGGATCATGCGGCGAAGCGAAGATGAACCGCTTGTGGTTTCGGAGAATCTGGTGTTGTATAATGCCATCTGTTTCAATTTTATTCGATATTAAACAAATTAATTATATCAAAATTAGGATCTTGTGCAAAGGATTTTGCCTGGAAATCGGAGGCGATAAGCGTGATCGTTCCCGGCTCGTGAGGCACAGGAAATGATCCGCTACGAATATGTTGACAATGAGCATATTATATGATATATTATAGCGTTGTTCATTGAAACAATAAAAAGAAGGAGTATTGAAAAATAAGCGTATTTGAGGCGAAAAGTTCATCATAAGCCAGGGCTTGTGGTCGGCTTCGCGCCTCGAATACAGAAATTGAGGCCAAATTGAAAAAGGAGGATGTTATGGTAAAACAAACACCGGGAATAAGAATTTCCATTTTAGGAAAAGACGGAGAAGAGAATGAGGAATTAACCGAGGCATTAAAAAGACTGATTTGCGGAGAAACTGTAAATATAGAAATATCGGCCGAATTAGCCGTTAAGATCGTGTCAGAAGTTTCAAAGCATTTTATGCATCCGGTTGACGAGATCGGATTAAAAACGAAAATTATGGCGGCGGAAGCAACAAGCGAAGCGAAAAATTGCAAGTGCAATATTTGCATAGTGGCAGGACGGAGCTAGGAGGCAGATCATGGCAAGACTAGGAGAGGGAGACATAACTATGGCTCGTGAGCTGTTGGTCTCCAATAATTCTCATGATAGAGAAAGAGGAATGGTACTGTCTAAGATCATCTTTTCTCAGCGGGCGGGTGCAATGGAAAGTGAGATAACTTGCGCATTGGGTTATTTTGAGATGGGAAATCTCAGGAGCGCGGAAGCGGCAGCCATGGGTGCTCTTATTTGATGCTTCTTCTTTATTTTTTTCCAAGTTTATCGGTATAGGTCTATAAAGTCCGTAAAGTAGAAAGTCTATAAAGTATTACGGATCAATATAAATATTTTATCGGGTAGCCTTAGAAAAGGATATAAATAGGATGTCGAAGACTGTCAGGAGGGCCAAAGGCATCTTGCAGGGTTGGTTTGCTGTTTTTTGTTTTGTCGGAATGAATTGTTTTCACGATGAGCGGAAATAGGAGATTTGATTGACAACACCTGGCTCAAACCCTATCCTTAAGTTGAGGCATATTATTTTATTAAAACTATATTTATGAATAAAACGGAATTGCTGGCGCCGGCGGGAGACTACGGATGTTTTCTCTCGGCGATATCGGCGGGAGCTGATGCCGTGTATTTCGGAGGAAAGAATTTCAGCGCCAGAAGCTCGGCGACAAATTTATCCGATGACGAAATTGCCAAAGCATTCGATTACGCGCACCTCCGGGGTGTGAAATGCTATGTGACGCTCAACACGATCATAAAGGACGCTGAAACGAAGGCGGTCTTTGACTATATAAATTTTCTTTATGAAAAGGGAGCGGACGCGCTTATTATCCAGGATCTCGGAGTTTTGAATATGTGCAAAAAGTATTGGCCGGACCTTGCGCTTCATGCAAGCACGCAGATGACCGCGCACAGCATAAATGATGTTCTAAGGCTGAGAAAAATGGGATTCAAGAGGGTTGTGCTTTCGCGCGAACTGACGCTTTCGGAAATCAGGGAGATCAAGGATAAATGCGATATCGAGATCGAGTGTTTCATTCACGGAGCGCTCTGTTTTTCGTATTCGGGAAAATGTTATTTGAGTTCGACGATCGGCCCCAGGAGCGGGAACAGAGGCCGGTGCGCGCAGCCGTGCCGGAAGAAATACAGTCTGTTTGACAGGGAGAATAACAGGAATCTCGATGAGGCCGGATATCTTCTCAGCACAAAGGACCTTTGTGCTCTGGAGATAACCGATAAATTGAAGTTCATAGATTCTCTGAAGATCGAAGGAAGAATGAAGAGCGCCGAATATGTTGCAAATACTGTTTTAAAGTACAGGAAATACATAGATATGGCGGCTGGAAAAAATGAAGACGAGTTAAAAAAAGACAAGGAAGACCTTGCGGCTATTTTCAATCGGGGCGGATTTTGCAGCGGGTATTATCTTGAAAAAAAATCGAAAGACCTGATTGGAAAAGACCGGTCAAAAAATTTCGGGATACTTGTCGGGGAAGTCATCGAGAAGAAAAGAAATAACCTTATTACTGTCAAAGTTGAGAACGTGAAGGTCAACGACGGACTTGAGATCTGGGGCCGTCTCGGACAGGAAGAGAACGTGGGATTCCGCGTTCCCAAAATCGATAATGGGATCGTCCAGGCGAGACTTACCGGAGATGTCGAGGTGGGTGATCCGGTATATAAGACATTTGACTATGATCTGAACCTTGCGCTTTCAAAATACAATAAAGAGATATATCCCGAAAAGATACCGGTCAGGATATTTTTTGAAGCCAGGCTCGGCAAAAAAATGATATTGAGGATGAACGATGTCGAGGTGCTTGGCAATGAACCGCAGCAGGCTGTGAAAATGTCAACCGGAAAAACAGCTGTGGAAGAACAGCTTGGAAAATTGGGAGGCACGGTGTTTTCTGCGAACTCCGTCAAATGCGTGATCGATGAGGACATCAATATTCCGTTTAAGGATATAAACAATCTCAGAAGAGCGGCCGTATCGGCCCTTGAAGAGAAACTGATCCGGTCGCACCGAAGAGAGAAAAAGATCTATAGGGAGTATCGGACGGATGAGGGCGCGGCGGAGAATATATTTTCGAGAAAGATCGCGGTTGAAACCGACGACATGGAGATATTGAAAAACCTCGAGGGGAAGAACATATACAGGATCTATACTTCATTGAAGCTGGATATCAAAAGATTCAAGAAAAATGGCACACAGGTGTTTCAAAAGCTTCCTAGCATTATAAGAGCGGGAGAAAAGGCTGGGGTGTTTCCGGATTATGACGGATATCTTGTTTCCAATCTGGGAGGCCTTGAGGTGTTGCCGGGTGAAAAACAGAAGATCGCGAATTATGATCTGAATATATTCAATGGTCTTTCCATAAAAGAGATCCGGGATTGCGGATTTTCAGGATTCACGGCATCAATTGAAAGCACGCTGGATGAGATCAATGCATTGGATAAAGATGGAATGGAAAAAGAGGTCATTGTCTATGGAAGATATCCCGCGATGATAAGCGAGCATTGCGTTTTGTTTGATACGAAGCATTGCAGAAGGAAAAATATAGGGTTGAAGGATGACCAAAAAGCGGTATATCCCATCAGGACCGATTGTGCTAATTGCAGGATGGAAATTTTGAGCGAGCATCCGATCGAACTTCGGCGTCTTCAGGAAGTGAAGGCCGATCTTATCAGGATCGTCCATACCATCGAGACTCCGAACAGGTTCATGAAAAAGATCGATGAATATATAGCCGGAAAATTTTCGGGTAAGAAAAATATTTGGACGGGACATTTTCTTGAAAGGGTCCAATAGGCGGAGTATGGAAGCGATTGACAAGCGGCAAAAAATAAGATACAATCCGCAGTTGGTTCAAATAGACTAGCTATTTTGAAGCTGACATATTCAGGAGGAAAAAATATGGGATTTCATGTATGTGAATACTGCAAAAAGGATCGGAAAAATAAGCACTACAACACATCCAGCGGAGATGTGACTCTGCACTTTGATTCGGGAAGAAGTTACGTGATGCCGGATATGATCCTGCATTACATCGTCGATCACGGATGGGTTCCGCCAAAGTCATTTGTGGACGATGTCGTGAATAACAAGGTTGTCGAAAGCGGCAGGGTACAGATGAGGGGAGGCGGA
Organism: Candidatus Paceibacterota bacterium; assembly: GCA_041661265.1. Lineage (NCBI taxonomy): Bacteria > Bacillati > Minisyncoccota > Minisyncoccota bacterium. The sequence goes on from JBAZUT010000020.1 coordinate 10,490, forward strand.
GGGCCGACGCCAGTTGGATATCTGAAAGGACCTTTTGAAACAGGCAGCGTGCCAAGGGGATTTGTAGAGAAGCTCGAAATTCTCATGGCGGCGGCCGAACAAAACGGATACAGAATGCAAACTAAATCGTTATTAGAATAAAACGACAAAAAGACTCCAGCGGGTCTTTTTTTTAAATTAAGAAAACGGCTTGCACCGTTTTGAAACTCTATCAAACTAGCCTGTCTTCATCGTCTATTTCATGATTTCCTCGAGCGTTGCGCCAAGCACCTCGGCTATTTTTGTGATCATAAAAATTGAAGGATTTTCAGCACCCATCTCAATACGGACAATGGTCGTGTAGGGCACGCCTGATTTTTCAGCAAGTTCTTCCTGTGACATTCTCTGGCTCAGTCTCAGGCTCTTTATCCGATAACATATTTCATTGACTTTTCTCTGATCCATATTTATAGCTTAACTGGTATTATTTCTAATGTTAGCTTTTATTGCCGTGTTAGTCAATGTTTGGATTTTATAGCAGTTCTTTTAGGAATTGTCATCGGCTCATTTGCGGGGTTTTACCATATGAATCACACTACAAACCATACAGGGATTATGATAAATGTTTCATGCAGTTTCCGACCCTTTCCTAGTTCGAATCTCACGCAGATTATCAAAATTCCACACATAGAGGTATGGAATTATGCTAATGTGGTGTAGTCGGTTAAGTACCCGAGATTACAAGTGTTGTAATGGTATTTTGGCACGATTTTAGGTATCGCTTCAATGCATGTGGGTCAGGGGTTTATAACAATAAAAAGCGGACATTATTAGTTGAGGGAAATCATTTTTTGCGTCCGAATTTCTTATTTCGTTTTCAAAAATATGCTGTTAAAAAGCTTGACAGGGAAACTTTAATTTTATATACTTATAATATATCAAATATGCGAAACTCTGCAAATAAATAATTATGATTAATAATAATCATTTGGAAAAAAGAATTTTTGAACTTCATGCCATGGTGTGTAAAACACTGTCTCATTCCAAAAGGCTGGAGATTATTGATTTACTCCGCGATGAAAAAGAAATAAATGTTTCTGAAATAGCCCTGAAGCTTGGTATCACCAAGGCCAATGTTTCACAGCACTTGAGTTTGATGCGTCAGCAAAACATTGTAAAAACTCGGCGGGATGGTGTTGTAATTCTGTATTCTCTCGCCAATCCTAAAATTCTTGTTGCATATGACGCTTTGAGAAAAGCACTTAAAGAGCAACTGGAAGCCAATGGTAAGTTATTGGAAAAATTTTAAAATATATGCAAGCCAAAAAACAACATTGGGAAAAAATATACCTAGAGAAAGATACGGCACTCGAAGTGAGTTGGTATCAAGATATCCCAAAAACTTCGATTGATCTTATTTTATCAACCGGAGCGGATCACAATGCCAATATCATTGATATTGGAGGAGGGGATTCCAAGCTTGTCGATAAACTTTTGGAACTTGGCTTTAAAAATTTATCTGTATTGGATATTTCTGCCAGAGCCCTGCAAAAAGCAAAAACAAGACTTGGAGAAAAGGCAAAATCAGTTAATTGGATCGAAACTGATGTTCTTGAATTTGATACGGAAACGCATTTTGATGTTTGGCACGATAGAGCCGCATTTCATTTTTTAACCAAAAAGGAAGACATTGCCAGTTATGTTGAAATTGCCGGCAAGTTTATAAAACCAGGCGGCCACCTCATCGTATCGACTTTTTCCATGAGCGGACCAAAAAAATGCAGCGGACTTGATATTACACAATACTCCGAGGATTCGATCAAAAAGACCTTCCAGGAAGATTTCAGCCATGCTAAGAGTTTCGAGGAAGCGCATATTACGCCATTCAATACTGAGCAGAATTTTTTATTTAATCTATTTAAAAGAAAATAAAATATAAAACAATGGAATTTGACTACTCCGTAATTACAGTGAAAACATTCAGTGGGGCGGTTCAAAGCGTACAAGATGAAATTGCCAAGGCCGGCATGCGGGTTCTGTATGTTCACGACTTGCAAAAAACTTTAGGAGAGAAGGCTTTCCAGAGAGAGCCGTTTAAGATAATCGAATTATGTAATGCTAAATACGCTCATGAGTTTTTGAATGTAGACATTAAAATCGGGCTTTGCTTGCCTTGTAAAATTAATGTTTATATCAAAGACGGGCAAACGTTCATTTCCGGGATGCGTCCAATTGTTCTGTCTCAGTTTTTTCCAGAAGCAGATCTGGGCGAAAAACCGAAAGAAATCGATCAGATTATTCAAAATATTATCAATAACGCGAAATAATTTATGAAAAAGCGATCTATTATTGTAACTTTAATTCTTGTTCTCGGTCTAGCTTTCCCGATGCTTTCTTTTGCTCAAGGAATGATGAACTTTCCAAGTTCATCTTACGATAATGTCACCATACAAAACCAGCAACAGGAAGAGCTGGAAGGCAAAAAGCTTTTAGATGATTTGAATAATAAAGCGGTCATTTGTTCGCAGCTCACTGATTCAGATTTTGAGAAAATCGGGGAATATTATATGGGACAATCCATCGGAGATACCTCGAGGCATATTGCCATGAATGAAATGATGAAAAGGATGATGGGCGACCAGGGAGAAGGACAAATGCATGTGGCAAATGGCAAACGGTTTAGCGGTTGCGATGCTTCCGCCACATATCCGACGCAAAATGCAGGATTTTTGCCAGTGATGAATATGATGTGGGGAGGGTGGTCGTCCACTTCCAGACCTGATCAATCAAATAACTCTATGATGAATTTTGGTTTTATGTCTTTTGGCTGGATTTTTATGATCTTGTGGTGGGTTTTGATCATTGCTGGCATTGTTGCAATTATCAAATGGCTTATGGCACAATCTCGCAGTGCCCACGATCACGAAAAATCTCCGCTTGAAATTTTGAAGGAACGTTATGCCAAAGGGGAGATTGATAAAAAGGAATTTGAGGACAAGAAAAAGGATTTAAATTAATATTCAAGTCCATAAAATGGCAAAACAAAAGAGGCCGCGAAGCGGCTTCTTTTTATAACAAAAACCACCGGCGTCAGCAGGTGTGTGCGCCTGCCTACTGGCAGGACCAGGCCCGTCCGTCTCCGCCGTCTGGCGGATACGGCGAGGCAAGCAAGTCCGGAATGACAAACAGGCAGAGATAATCAATTAAGACAGATGAGGAATTACATCAAAAACCAAGACACACATAGGACGAATTCCAACCAGCTATCTTTTCTAAAGTCGCAGGCTATGCGAGGAAATTTAGGTCACTCGAATTGCCCTATTGTCCTGGCTATGTGAGTCTGTTCGACACTGAATTCTCTTGGCCGAGCGGGCGGAGTGATGTTGAAATTTATCTGAAGACCGGATGGTCATTGTTTTTTGCCGGTATTTCTTTTTCCATTAATGCATCTGTATATTTTTCTCCGTTTCTTTCTTTCTCAATAGTGCCGATCTTCTCGAACCCGAAGTGCTTATATATCGGCTCTCCGAGAGGACTTCCCTCAAGAATGATCTTTTGCAATCCATGCTCCTTGGCAAATTCTTCCAATTTATTGAACAGGAGTCTTCCGATGCCGGCACCCTGATGTTCCGGATGGACAAAGAACGTTCTTAACTGATTGTCTTTTATTCCGATAATGCCCATTATTGATCGTTTCTCATCTTCTTCAGCTACAAAGAGGTCCATGTCCTTAATTCTATTTTCGAGTTTATCAACACTGTATTTATCGCAAAATCCCGCTATTAATTTTTCGGAGTATAGCGTTTTAAAGGATTCTTTAATTGACGAGATTATCATTTCGCTGGTTTGCTGATAATCTCTTGGTTCGATCTTGCGGATATTGATCATAATGAAGATAATTCATAAATGCCAAATTCAGATAAATACTAATAATATTTTATATCTTTACCGGCAGTTATGCAATTACAATGAATCCAAATCCCTTTTCGGTCCCATTCCCTTTCTAAATAACAAAATTCTATACTTTTAGTATAGAATTTTGTTAGGAAGTCGCCTATGCAGACCTACTTGGCGGACTTCGTCACGCCATAGGTCCGCTTCGGCGGACCGAAGGCGGAGAGGGAGAGATTCGAACTCTCGGAGTCCTTGCGGGCTCAACACCTTAGCAGGGTGCTGCTTTAAACCACTCAGCCACCTCTCCGGATTAGCTTCTCAGGTCTTGGCTTTTTAGCATCTTAAGTCTGCAAATTCGTAAATTTAAATCGGTATTTTCTAAAAAGCTACAACCTAATAAGCTACAAACTACCTAAATAACATAGCATTATGTTTCTGATTTGGCAAGAATTATGGCATTGATCATAGAAAAAGAGATCCTGATGATCTCTGTTGTTATATTTCGATTATTTCATCGACTATACCCCTTTCTCTTGCTTCTTCGGCGGTAAATATTATTCCTTCGCGCGTAATTTTCTGTAATTCCTGCTCGCTGAAATTCATTTTTTTATAGAGTGCCTCGAATTGTTTTTTTTGCATATTCATTAATTCAACGCTCTCTTCCATATCGTATGGTCCGCTTTGTTTATTTGTAAGTTGCCATTGTATCCGGTGGAACAGGAAGTAGGTTTCGGAAGTGCAGATCCTTTTTTTCCCGCTGAGAAAAACGACAGTTGCGGAGGATGCGATCATGGACAGACCTACAACGGTTAAGTCGATTTTATTCAGCTTTACCCATTTATAGAAAGCTAGGCCTGTTTCAGATTGTCCGCCGCCGCTTTGCAGATACATTTTGAAAGTCGCTTTTTTGTTTTTTTTCAGCGCTTGCTGTATTTGCTCAATTATCTTACCTAACTTATCTTCCTTAATCTCACCTATCCAGTTTAAAATTACTTCCTTTGGTTTATCTTTTGTTTTTGTCATTTATTATCACCTTTTATGCTTTGTGTCGTTTATTCTGATGAAAAGAATATCACCCCACAATCTATCTCATGTTAAACGCTATGTCAATACGTTTATGTATGGCAGGGGAAAAATGTCTTCCTGGGAATATGAAAAATTCGAGATAGATTTCGGTTCACGATCTATCGAATGATGTTGATTTATTCGATCATTGTCAGTAATAAAAAAAGACGATCGTTTTCGTCTTGATTTGCTGTATATTGTTCTGAATTGCTTATAATTCCGCGCCACATTCGGGGCATTCAGACAGGCCTGGGCTGATCATTTCGTGGCACTGCCAGCATTCGACTTTGCCCGGCCCGGGCAGCATATTGTAGACTGCTCTTGCTCCTGCATCTTGCATGTCGTTTAGGGGACCTTTTCCGCCTCCCATATATTTCACTCCTTTGTGTTTTAAAAAGAACTCATTTAGCCAAATAGCTTCTATTTAACCATCGCTCTTCCTCATCTATATTAATTTACACGCCATATACTGTCAATGAAAAGTGTTTAATTGTATTCAGCTATTGACAAAACACGATAAAAGGTATATAATGGTCTCGAGTTTGAGCGATAAAAGTAAAAATGAAGATTTATTGGTCTGGACCAGTGTAATAAATTATCATGATCCAGGCTAAGAAATGATCTGATGCCGAAAAAGAGGTGACGTAAATGAAAAAAATAGGAAATATAGCAGTATCCATAGCAATGATATTAATTGTTATGGCAGGCAGCATAGGCCAGGTATCGGCAGATGAAAATACAAAGACAAAAATTACCATCAGTTTTGATATGGGAGATCAGAATAAAATTACATATTATGATGATGGTATCAGTCTAAAAGGCGGCGGCGGAAAGGTCGGTGGAGCAAGAATAGGCGGCGGAAAGATTGGTGGAGGAAAAGTTGGCGGAGCAAAGGCTCCTTCAAAAATATCTCCGCCTCCAAAGGCGAATCCCGCAAAGAATGTAAAGGCTGCGAATAATATTGCCGGCGAGCGATCGACAGGGAGCGTAAAAGGAGTTGGCTCGAGCCAATATAATAGATACAGGCCAAGCCCGCTGAGTCCCGACTATTACAGTGCAAGAAGGTTTGACAGTCCTGCACCATCGCATTCATTCTTTGGTCCAATACCCTGGTGGTATTATCCAATACTCTTCCACAACTCAAACTCAGGAAGCTATAATACAGGCGGGAATGCCGCATACAACCAGAGCTCAAACAGCAGCTCGTGGAAATAGGAATCAAGGAAGCATAAAAATATATAATTTGCTTTCTTTTTTTATATGGCATCATATGGTCTCGCAATCTGCCGCGGTGCGGATCTGCTAAGTTCAAATAATTGACAAAACGAAATGCTCATGTTTACATATGTGCAAGCTGAAAGATCAAACAGCTTTTTGAAAACCTGGAGGAATAATATGGAAAATAGTCAGACAGAAGTGCCAATGACCATAACCGGCGCGATGGCAAAAGCGGACAAAATTCTCGGACCGCACAGGAAATGGGATCCCGCGAACGGCAAACAGAAGTATTTTATCGAAAAACTGTTCGAGCCGTGCAGGATCGGAGTCGAGAACATAAAAGAGATCGAAAGCATCGCTTCCGGAAATGCAGAAGAGATCAATATGTTTCTGAGAGCAAGGGGATCAAGTTCGACCATAAAGCCTCTTGCAAGAGACGAGATCGGGATCGCAAGTATTCTGGATATACTTGTCGAATGGATAGAAGAAGGGAAAAATGTGGATATCATCACTCCTGATAAGAAGAAATATAAAGGAGTCCGCATTGATGAGAAAGGCGTATGGTTCTACAGAACAAAGAAGCATAATCATCCAATTGCGCGCCTTAAGACAAAAACTGAGGACCGGGTCTATATGACCATGCTGGACGAAACAGGCGTGAAGTTCACATCGGGCGGATTCAGTCTTCACAAGAAGATCAGCGCAATGATGCGCGATATCGATGACTGCGACGATTTTGGAGGAATTAAATTTCCGAAAGTCGATCTGGACCAGGAAGAGGACATGGGCTGGCTGGTCGGCATCAACACGATGTCATCGAGAGGAGACCCTGCTGCCATTGCACAGGCATATCAGAGGAACAGGCTCAGAATAAATGAATTCGGAGCAAGATTCCAAAGCGAATTTCGCGGCATGATCGTGCTTGGCGCGACAATGCACGAGCGGAAACCCGACCATATCATCGACAGGCCTTTCCTTTGCTGGATAGTGAAGAAAGGAGCCGATAGTCCTCTGTTCGTTGCCTATGTGGCCGAGAAGAATTGGAAGGACCCCGGAGATATACGAAGATAGGTAGATAAAGCTGCGGCAAAAAAATGTCGCAGATTTTTTAAAAGATCGTAACGTGTCGTTCTGATGCATCGTTCTGTTTTGCGTATATTTGATGTGGAGGAAAAACATGGCAAGGGATAATAAAAAAGACGAACAAGATGGCGAAGACAGAAGAAAAAAGAGGAAAGATGATGACGATGTGGCCGTAATGAGCGCGGCGATAATGGTTGCAGCCGCAGCTTGCGGCCAATGAAAGGCTAATGGCCCTTTTTTAAGACTTCCGGCAAGAACTCCCTGTGGTGTCCTTAAAGACCCACAGGGATGAATTGCCGCCCGTACCACTTGCGATAGGCATGTTGTATAATGATTGCATATGATAAATATAGAAAGTGACAC
>JBAZUT010000021.1 GCA_041661265.1 Candidatus Paceibacterota bacterium
TTGTCACTGAAGACATGGTCGGACACAAGCTGGGAGAATTTTCGCTGACCAGAAAGTTTACGAAGCATGGCGGAAAGATGCAGAAGGAACAAGAAAAGGAAGCGGCAGACAAGGAAGCGGCAAAAGGAAAGGCAACAACAGCAGCGGCTCCGGCGGCAAAATAATTTATAAACCTGTTTAAATATAATATATGGAAGTTAAAGCACAATTAAATCAGTTGAGAATGGCTCCAAGAAAGGTGAGATTAGTTGCTAATCTCATCAAGGGTTTGCACGTCGAAGATGCGAGGGTTCAGCTTGAGCTTATGACCAAGAAATCATCGGATCCAATGTTGAAGCTTTTGAATTCGGCAGTGGCAAATGCGAAAAATAATCATAAATTGGACGAAAGCACATTGTTCGTATCCAAAGTTCTGGTAAATGGCGGACCTACCATCAAGAGATGGTTTCCGAGGGCGATGGGACGGGCATTTCCGATCAAAAAAAGAACATGCAGCATAGTTCTTGTGCTTTCCGAATTGGAAGGGGAAAAGCCGAAAAAGAACAGGAAGGTAAAAGCTGAAAAGACGAAAAACGCGGCGCACAGAAAGTCACAGGAAAAGAAGGTTCCGGCAGCAGCGGATAAAAAGCATCATCATGAAATTAAGGCTGAGCAGGAGAGCAGGCATGAGAAAAAAACCAGAAAAAGCGCCGAGGCCAAAAATGAAAAAAAGTAGGGATTTGGAATAATATTAATCAAACTATAAATCACTAAAAACTATGGGTCATAAAATAAATCCATTTTTACATAGGCTGGGAATCATGAGGGACTGGAAGTCCAGATGGTTCAATATGAAAAAATACAGGCAGTACCTCAGGAATGATATCGAACTCAGAGAGTTTTTGAATAAAAAGCTGGAGAAAGCGGCGGTGGATGATATAATCATTGAAAGATCGGCAAACAGCGTGACCGTTAACATATCATCGGCTCGTCCTGGCGTTATTATCGGAAGAGGCGGAACGGGAGCCGAAGAGCTTCGTGCAGAAATCATGAAAATTGTTAAAGAAAAAGTTGAAGTTAGGGTTAATATAAACGAGATAAGAAGCCCGGAATTGAATGCAAGGCTTGTTGCGCAGGGTGTCGCGGAGCAGATCGAGAAAAGATCGCCTTTCAGAAGGACATTGAAACAGGCCATCGAAAGAACAATGCAGAATAAGACGGCGCAGGGAGTCAAGATCGCGATATCCGGAAGGCTGGACGGCGCTGAAATGGCCAGGACTGAATGGCTCAGCAACGGAAAGATACCTCTTCACACATTCAGGGCCGATGTTGATTTTGCAAAATACAATGCCTATACGACGTATGGAGTCGTCGGGATCAAGGTTTGGATCTACAAAGGCGAAGTTTTTAATGAAAAAAGTAAATAATATTAAGCTTAAAGAAAATTTATGTTAATGCCTAAAAAAGTAAAACATAGGAAATATCAGAAAGGAAGAATGAGAGGTTTGTCGTACAAAGGAAACACGATCGCTCACGGATCTTTTGCATTGAAATCGCTTGAGGCGTATTTGATCTCAAGCAGGCAGATCGAAGCGGCAAGAAGGGCCATGACAAGATATATCCAGAGGGGCGGAAAGATCTGGATCAGGATATTCCCGGATAAGCCCATCACGAAGAAATCGGCAGAGGTGCCGATGGGTGTGGGAAAAGGAAGCCTTGACCATTTTGCGGCCGTCGTACAGCCGGGAAGGATCCTTTTTGAGATGGATGGCGTGAAAGAAGAAGTGGCAAGAGAAGCGATGAAAAGAGCTGCGGATAAGCTGCCTGTGAAGACCAGATTTATTTCAAAAGAAGAACTGGGTTATTAATTCAATATAAAGGTTTAATATGAAGATAAAAGAAATAAGAGAAAAATCGGAAAAAGAACTTCAGAATATGGTGAGAACCGAGAAAGAAAAGCTGAAAAAGCTGAGATTTTCACTCTCCAGCAAGCAGCTGAAGAACTATAATGTCATCGGTGAAACGAAAAAGAACATTGCCAAGGCGAAGACGATTTTGAAGGAGAAATCCCAAATAAGCAATAAGGAAACTAACTAATTTATTATTATGAAAAAAGAAACTAAGAAAGTTAATATAATTGTGAAAAAGAGAAGGGTTCTCCATGGGGTGGTTGTGAGCGACAAGATGGACAAGACGGTCGTCGTCCGCGTGGACAGGCTGAAGATGGATTCGAAATATAAGAAAAGATATAAAGTAAGCAAGAAATATAAGGCTCATGACGAAGAGAACAAGTTGAAAGAAGGGGATCTGGTGGAAATTACGGAAAACAAGCCCATGAGCAAAGACAAGAAGTGGGTCGCTCAGAAGATTAAATAAGCAAGATAAATTAATTTAATTATTTATGATACAACAAGGAACAGGCCTGAATGTCGCTGACAATTCGGGTGCAAAATTCGCAAGATGCATAAAAGTCCTCGGTGGAACAAGGAAGAGATACGCCAAAATAGGCGATGTCATTGTGATCACCATAAAGACAGCCGAGCCAAGGCAGCAGGTCAAAAAGGGAGAGGTTCAGAGGGCGGTGATAATCAGGCAGAAAAGGGCATACAGGAGAAAAGATGGTTCTTATGTCAGGTTTGATGATAATGCGGTTGTGATCGTCGACAAAGACCTTGTGACTCCGAAGGGTACGCGTGTTTTCGGGCCGGTAGCGAGGGAATTAAGGGAAAAAGGATTCATGAAGATAATATCGCTGGCGCCGGAACTCATTTAAAAGCTTAATAATAAATGGATTTAATATAATTTATGAAAATAAAGAGCAATGACAATGTAATGATCCTTGCCGGAAAAGATAAGGGCAAGAAAGGAAAGGTCTCCAAGGTTATGCGAAAGGAGAGTAAGGTTGTTGTCGAAGGAGTGAATATCATCAAGAAGCATATAAAGGCCAGAAAAGCAGGAGACAAAGGCCAGATCGTGACTTTTCCGTCGCCGATCGACGTTTCGAATGTGATGCTGATCTGCCCGAAATGCAACAAGGAAACGAGAGTCGGACATCTTGTTCTGGAAAACGGAGAGAAGCACAGGATCTGCAAGAAATGCAATCAGGAGATCGAAACTAAACCGGTAAATAACTAATTTAAATAATTTGTATGTATACTTCAAGGTTAAAAGAAAAATATAGGAAAGAAATTGTGCCCAAGCTCCAAAAAGAGCATGGATATAAGAATAACATGGCCGTACCGAAGATCATTAAGGTCGTGGTTAATGCCGGGCTCGGAAAGATCCTGAAGAACAATGCAGATGATCTGGAAAGAATATCCGAGGATTTTGCGAAGATCACCGGGCAGAAAGGTGTTATTACGAAAGCCAGAATGGCAATATCCGGATTCAAGATCAGACAAGGAATGGCTGTCGGGATAAAGACGACCTTGAGGGGAAATAATATGTATGATTTTTTGGATAAGCTGATAAATGTTTCTCTTCCGCAAATAAGGGATTTCCGCGGATTCTCGAAAAAGTCGTTTGACGGGAAGGGAAATTTTTCTATAGGCATAAGGGAGCATATAGTTTTTCCGGAAGCGCAGAAAGACAATATCAAAAGCATATTCGGTCTTGAGATAGTGATCGTGACCAATGTGAAGACTGACGAGGAAGCATTAAAGCTCCTTACGAAAATAGGTTTTCCAATATTCGAAAATAACTAGTTTTTATTATAAATTTCTAAAACAATATGGCAAGATTAGCTCTGAAAGTAAAAGCTTTAAAAAAACCCAAGTTCTCGACCAGGATAATCAGAAGATGCTGGAAGTGCGGAAGGAACCGAGGATATATCAGGAAGTTCGACCTGTGCAGGATTTGCATCAGGGAATTGGTAAGCAAGGGCGAGATACCGGGCTTGAAAAAAAGCAGCTGGTAATTACAAAATATAATTTCACTAATATTAATTTTAATTTTTTGCTATGACTATGACAGATCCAATAGCAGACATGTTAACAAGGATAAGAAACGCTCAGAAAACCAATAAATCGGTGGTGGCGATGCCGTCCTCAAAATTTAAATTGGCGATAGCAAAAATCCTTAAGACTGAAGGCTATATTGAAGATACGATACAGCATAAAAAAGGGATGAAGATAACACTTGAAATAGTTTTAAGGAAGATCGACGATCATTATGCCATTTCCGGGATCGAAAAAGTGTCGAGGCCGGGCCAGCGTGCATATGTCAGAAGGAACAACCTTCCGAAGGTATTGGGAGGCTATGGAATTGCTATAGTTTCGACATCCAAGGGTGTTATGACCAACATTGAAGCGAAGAAAAGCGGACTGGGCGGAGAAGTGGTTTGCAGGGTGTGGTAGATCGCCAGCGACGGGATGAATATGGTTTTGTTATTAAATAAGTTTAATTTTATATTATTATGAGCAAGATTGGAAAAAAACCAATAGAGATACCAGCGGGAGTAAATGTTTCTGTTGATAAAGAAAATAATGTCACGATTAAGGGGCCAAAAGGCGAACTTAAAACGGCTTTCGATATTCGATTGAATATAGAGATCAAAGAAAATAAGATCTTTGTCACGCCGAATAAAAAAGGCGATAATGAGATCTTTCCGATGTGGGGGCTGACAAGAGCCATGATACAGAATATGATCGTCGGAGCCGAAAAGGGATATGAGAAAAAGCTTGAACTGCAGGGAGTAGGATTCAAGGTGGCTGCCAAAGGAAAAGATCTTGAATTCAATCTAGGTTTTTCGCACCCGATCATCTTTAAGGCGATTCAGGGGATAGATTTCAAGATCGATAAGAATATTGTGACTGTATCGGGCGTCGATAAGCAGCTTGTCGGACAGGTGGCGGCGGATATCAGGAGCCTGAAAGAACCGGAGCCTTATAAAGGAAAGGGCGTCAGATATGTCGGAGAATATGTGAGAAGGAAAGAAGGAAAGAAGGTTGCGGGAACAACAGCGTAATTTATAAAATCGTTATATTAATAATCAGCATTTATGAAAACATCAGAAAAAGCAAAAAGAAAGGCCAGAATAAGAAGGCATAACAGAGTGCGCGCCAAAGTGGCCGGGACAAAAGAAGTTCCGAGGCTTAGCGTGTTCAGAAGCAACAAGGGATTTTTCATTCAGCTTATAGATGATAATGAAGGAAAGACGCTTGCAAGCGTTGATTCGAAGGAGATCAAGGAAGCAAAGAAAAAGACCGATGCCGCAAAAGAGGGTGGAAAGCTTATTGCGAAGAAAGCCATCGAGAAAAAGATAACCAAGGCTGTTTTTGACAGGGGCGGATACAAATATCACGGCAGAATTAAGGCGGTAGCCGAAGGGGCGAGAGAAGGCGGATTGAAATTCTAGCGCTCTTCTCTATATTTATTCGATAAATAATTATTTATTAATATGATACAAGAAGAAAAAAAGGACGATAAAAAATTCAGAGGGAAGTTCCGCGGAAAAAGAAGAGAAAGGAACGAGTATGATCAGAAGGTCATCGATATAGCCAGGGTTACCCGTGTGGTTAAGGGCGGAAAAAGATTCAGTTTCAGGACGACCATGGTTATCGGGAACAAGCATGGCAAGGTTGGCGTCGGCATAGCCAAGGGAGCTGATATGAAAATATCGACCGAAAAGGCGTATGCAAGTGCTAAGAAAAATATCGTAGATATAAATATCAAAGGAAATACGATCCCGTATCCTATCAGTTACAAACTGGGCGGTGCAAGGATCATCCTCCGGCCGGCTTCAAAGGGAACCGGTATAATGGCGGGCGGAGCGGTCAGGAGCGTCATGGCGCTTGTTGGCATAAATGATATCACCGGAAAAATGCTCGGATCGGGAAGCAAGATCGTGAATGCGAGAGCTGCGATCGAAGCGCTTCAGCAATTTTCCGTCAAGAAGGTTGGTGAGATCAGAGTTGATGAAATGAAAAAAAGAAGAGATAGCAAGGCTGCAGCAAATGCGGAGAAAAATAAGGATATCAAAAAAGCGGCTGCGCCGGCTGATATGAAAAAAACCGATCAAAAGACCGAAGTGAAAAGCGAGAAAAAGCAATAAACAATAATAATAGTCACTTAATTTAATTTTATGCAGTTACATCAAATCAAACCAGACAAGAGAAAAAAAAGGAAGGAAATAGGTCGTGGCGGTATGCATGGCCATTCGGCTACGCGTGGAACCAAAGGCCAGAAAGCAAGGTCCGGACGCGGCGGGAAAACCAAGAGTTTCGAAGGAACCGTAACTCCGCTCTTTCGAAGAACTCCGAAACTGAGGGGTTTTAAGAGCTTGAATGAGAAGAACATAGTGGTCAGCATCTATCAGCTTGAAAAGAATTTTGCTGCCGGAGACATTGTAAATCCGAAAACCCTGAGAGAAAAAGATGTCATTCGGAAAGATAAGCCTTTTGTGAAGATATTGGCGGATGGAGAATTGAAGAAAAAACTCACGATCGAAGGCTGTATAGTTTCAAAGAGCGCAGAGAAGAAAATAAAAGATGCGGGCGGAGATATCAGGCCATTAATAAAACCTAATATTGCATAATTTATGCTTAAAAAAGCGATAAGGATATTTAAGGATAAGGAACTCCGCGATAAGATAATTTTTGTTGCGGTCATGATGGTTATATTCAGGATCTTGTCGCATATCCCTATTCCTATAGTTGACTATGCCCAGCTTAAGGATTATTTCAGAAGCAATCAGCTGCTTGGTTTTTTGAGCTTATTCACGGGCGGAGGCATGGAGAATTTTTCACTCGTTATGCTCGGTGTCGGGCCTTACATCACGGCTTCGATCATTATGCAGCTTCTTACGATGATATTTCCAAATTTGAAGGAGATATATCAGGAATCGGGTGAAGAAGGCAGGCAGAAGTTCAATCAATACACCAGATATCTTGCAGTTCCGCTTTCGGCGCTCCAAGGATACTCGATGATATTCCTTCTCCGAAGCCAGGGCATAATAGGAATCCTTGATAATTTTGAATTGGCTGTGGCAATATCCTCAATTACGGCGGGAACCATCCTTCTGATGTGGATCGGAGAACTGATCTCGGAAAAGAAGATCGGCAACGGAGTTTCCCTTATCATATTCGCAGGAATAGTCACGGGACTTCCGACTGTTGCGCAACAGACGTTGATGACGATCGAAGGAAAATTCCTGGAAGTAGTTGTTATGCTGATCCTGGTGCTAGTTGTCGTTCTTAGTGTCGTATTCATTACGGAAGCTCAGAGGAATATTCCGGTTTCTTATGCCAGAAGAATAAGAGGCGGGAAGACATACGGAGGCGTGTCTACATTTTTGCCGCTCAGGGTGAACTCGGCGGGAATGATCCCGATCATATTCGCAATGTCCCTCATATTATTTCCGGGAATAATCGCTTCTTTTCTCGTAAATAATCCGAATCAGCAGGTTGCAAGCGCGGCGGTTTTTGTCAGGGATCTTTTCCAGAACGAAACTTTTTATGGGTCTTTATACTTCATATTGGTCTTCCTGTTCACATATTTCTATACCTCTATAGTTTTTGATCCGAAAAACGTTGCAGAGAACCTGCAGAAACATGGCGGATTTGTTCCGGGAATAAGGCCGGGAAACAGCACTGCCGAATATCTGGGAAAGGTTTTGAGCAGGATAACGTTCGTGGGCGCGCTGTTTTTGGGGCTGATCGCAGTCCTTCCGTTCATTGCCAAGGCGATGACCAATGTTACGACTATGGCGATCGGAGGCGCTTCGGTGCTGATAGTTGTCGGTGTGGTTCTTGATTCAATAAGACAGATCGATTCTCAGCTTACAATGCGAGACTATGATGAAATATAGCATGATTCAAATACGAAACTTTTTAATGGCCTGAATTGTATTCGGGCCGTTATTTTATCTTAAGGCAGAAGATATGAAAAAGGGATTACCCAGAATTCAGCAAGTATCAATTAAGGGATTCTTATGCCGTGATAATAAAGTATTATTGCTGAAGACGCCAAAAAGCGATAAAAACGATGGCACTTGGGAGCTTCCCGGAGGAAGGATGGATTTTGGTGAAAGTGTGGAGGAAGCTTTCAGCAGAGAAATGAAAGAAGAACTTGGTTTTGAAAAGGCGGTAATGGGCAAGCTTTTGAACTCCTGGTCGTTCATGTCTGTCAGGGAAGGAATCGACCACCATTTTATAATATTTGATTTTGAGATTTATTCCGATGAGAGTAAAATAAAATTAAGCGATGAGCATGATGAATATAGATGGATCGGAGAAGGGGAGTTCGAAAAGCTTAATATGCGGGAAGGCCATAAAGAAACTTTAAGAAAATATTTCGGTAACACGAAGAATTGAATTATGAAAATTATAAAGCCTAAAAAATTGCAGAAAGGAGATGCTGTTGCCATAGTTTCTCCGTCCGGATCGGTTCCTCAGGAACTGAGGGGTCAATTCGATCGCGGAGCAGATTTTTTGAAGGAATTGGGATTGGAGGTCAGGATTATGAAGAATGCGCTTGGAAAATATTATTATTCTTCAGGCACGATCGAAGAAAGGCTGGCTGATCTTCGTGAAGCGTTCGCTGATAAGAGCGTGAAGGCAGTGATCATGTCCATAGGAGGAACGACTGCGAATCAGCTTCTGGAAGGATTAGATTTTGATCTCATAAGAAGAAATCCGAAAATGTTCATGGGGATAAGCGATGGAACAACATTGCTTAATCCTATTTTCCGGAATACGGGAATCATCACTTATCATGGACCTGATCTGGTGTTTACTTTTGGACGACCGGTCTCCGGAGCTGTTATGAAAAACCTGCGAGAAACATTTTTTGACGGCAGTGTGGGCGAATTATCTGCGAATCCTGACTGGCGCGGCTTGGAAGATCTTAACAGGGATCAGAAATATGAAGGGTGGCGGTGCATCCGCGGAGGAGAGGCGAGCGGGAAGCTGATCGGCGGAAATGTGAATTGCCTTATGAATTTGGACAATACGGATTTCCGGCCCGACTATAAAGATAAGGTCTTATTTCTGGAGGCCTACATGATGCCTGTTCAGGAATTGGATACGGCTTTCACGCATTTCCGGCAGGCGAATGTTTTTAATGAGATCTCGGGCTTGGTTATAGGGCATTTTTACGGTTCCCATATGATCGATAGAGACCAGGACAGGAGGGTGAGTGATGTTATCTTGGAAGCATCAGGGAAATATAGTTTCCCGATCCTGGAGATCGGCGAATTGGGGCATAATGTGGAGAATTATGTCATGCCGATAGGGTGTAATGCGACGATCGATGCAACAAAAATGCGTTTCTCTATCGATGAAACAACCTCGGAATAATATTTGTCATTACAAATTAATATAAGTGCAGCATTTATAATAGCATGATAGTATGTAATATCATACTGTATAATCGTATATTTAGAAAAGGGAAATAGATATTATATTTAATAATTATTCAGAAAAATGGGCAAGAATAAACCAATCAACATACTGTTAGTCGGGCCTTCGGGCGGAGGAAAAGGGACACAGGCGATCTTGATCGCGGAAAAATTCGGTATGAAACATCTGCAGAGCGGGGAAATATTGAGAAGGTGGGCAAGCCAGGAAAATGAATTCGGGAAAAAGGTGAATGAAGCGATGCTGAAAGGTTTTGTTCCGTCTGAATGGATATTCCAGATAATCGAAGAGGAATTCAAAAAAGTGGATGAAGGCAAAGGTCTTGTTCTGGACAGTTTTTCGCGGATACTTCCCGAGGCAAAAATGCTCTATGATGTTCTCGAAAAGAGCGGAAGAAAACTTGATTATGTATTTTTTGTAAAAGTGAGCGATGAAGAAGCGATGAGAAGGCTCTCGAAAAGAGGCGTTTGCCGAGAATGCAAAGAGATCATGATGATCGATGAGATAAGGGATATGAAATGCGTGAAATGCGGCGGTGAAGTGGAAATAAGAAAAGATGATAATCCCGAAAGCATCAAAAAGCGATTAAATGAGTTCAAATCAAAGACCACCGAAGTTATCAACTATATCCGCGAAAATGGCAGGCTGATCGAGATCGATGGGGAACAGCCGAAAGAAAAGGTTTTCGAGGGCATCATTAAGCATATCAAGCAGTAATGTGCGGAAGATGGAGAAGGGTAGAAATATTTCAAAGTTCAATAATTTTCAATTTACACGTCTCAATTATCATTAAATTTACAATCACTCAATTGTCAATTAGAAATTTCGAAATTGATCATTTAATGAAAATTGTAAACTGAGAATTGAAAATCCGTATTGAATATTCAATATTTGATTTTATAAAAATTAATCATTATCATGAAGAAAAACATAAATGTGATAATCATGGGCCCTCAGGGCTCCGGCAAGGGGACTCAGATCAGGCTATTGATCGAAAAATACGGTCTTCAGCCGATCGAGGTCGGAAATATACTGAGAGAGATGGCGACAAAAGATACTCCCGTAGGAAGGGAAGTGGATGAGGTCATCAATAAGCGGGGAGAACTTGTTTCGTGGGGCCTGTTAAAAAAAGTACTTGATGAGAAGGTCGAGGCTATGGATCCTAAGAAAGGCCTTATATTCGACGGGACGCCGAGAAGGATGGAGGAGGTGGAATATTGGGACAAAAAATTTGTCGAGATCGGAAGGAAGATCGACCATATATTTTACATTGATGTATCAAAAGAAGAATCCTTAAGGAGGATATCAAGTCGGAAGCTATGCAGGCAAAACGGACACCCGCTTATCGTCGGCAAGGATATTACGGAAGACGACAAGGTCTGTCCTATATGCAAGGGGGAAATTTACAGAAGAGACGACGACACTCCCGAAAAAGTCGCCAAAAGGCTTTCCTGGAACGAAGAGAAGATGAAGCCTGTTGTCGAATATTATGAGAAAAAAGGAATGATAACGAGCGTTGCAGGTGAGAATACTATAGAAAAGATCCACAAAGAGATCGTGAGCCATATTGAGAAATAAAATCTTATTACATGGTAAAAAAAAGAATAGATCTGAAAACCAAAGCGGAGATAGAAATAATGAGGGAAGGCGGAAAGATATTGGCGCATATCCTGCTTTTGATGTCGGAAAAAGTTGTGCCGGGAGCTTCCGGTGAAGAACTCGAAGAGATCGCGGATCGAGAGATAAAAAAGTATGGAGTGATATCTTCGTTCCGCAATTACAAAATACACAAAAATGGAGTGCCTTTTCCGTCCTCGATCTGCGTTTCGATAAACGACGAGATCGTGCATGGATTTCCAAGGGGGAAGATAATAAGGGAGGGGGATATAGTCGGACTTGATCTGGGCATAAAACATAAGGGTCTTCATACGGATAGCGCGATCACTGTCGGTGCCGGAAAATTAAGCGCTGTTGCGCAGAAATTGATCAAGGTCACGAAAGAGTCCTTGTCACTTGCTCTCTCGGAGGTTAAGCCCGGAAACAGGCTGGGGGATATTGGATACGCGGTTCAGAGCTATGTCGAAAAGAACGGATTCTCGGTCGTTCAGGACCTTGTGGGTCACGGTGTAGGAAGATCGATACACGAATCTCCCGAAGTTCCTAATTATGGGAGCAGGGGAGAAGGATTGAAGCTGTACCCCGGCATGACATTTGCCATAGAGCCCATGGTCAACGCGGGAAAACATTATATCAAAGTGGATGACGACCAGTGGACCATCCGGACCGAAGACGGATCGCTTTCGGCGCATTTTGAACACAGCGTTGCGGTTACGGAAGAAGGGTGTATTATTTTAACTGAATTAGCATAAGCCATGAAAACAATTTCAATAGATTATGGCGACAGAAGGACGGGCTTGGCCGTTTCGGATGAAAGCGGCAAGCTTGCAAAGAGGTTCAGGACCCTTGAGAACAGAGAGGAGGAAGTTCTGATAGCGGAAATCCAAAAGATACTTCTTGAAGAAAAGATCGCGCTGGTTTTGGTGGGAGTTCCGGTCGGACTTAATGCGATCAGCGAGCAGACCAGAAAAACAAATCATTTTATTATGTCCTTGAAAAGAACGATAAATGTTCCCATTGAGAGCGTTAACGAGATGTATACGTCCAAGATGGCGGAAAAGAATCTTTTTGATGCCGGGAAAAGAGGAACCGAGATCAGGGAGCTGGTTGACCAGGAAGCGGCAAGGATAATTTTGCAGGAATATCTGGATAAGAATGTAAAATGAAAATGGACCGATTAAATAAAATAGCCGTTTATCTATTTCGGGAAAAGCACTATCCTTTTTATATATTGGCGATCAGTGCTTTTGTTTTATTATTTCAGCTTGAGGGTTCCATTGGAAATTGGGATGAGGCGATCTATAGCGAAGTTGCAAAGGAAGGCCTTGCGAGAAATGATTGGCTAAGCCTTTGGTATAAAGACGGACTATGGTTCGAGAAGCCCCCATTGCTTATCTGGCTTACCATGATCTCGTACAGGATCTTCGGTATAAGCGAATTTTCAACATGGATCTTTCCAGTTTTGTTCGGCGTCATGGGAATACTTGGTGTCTATTATCTGGGAAAAATGATGTTCGGTCCCAAGGTCGGACTTTTGGCTTCTCTGGTGCTTCTCACGACTCCGCACTATCTTGTGATGTCGAGGAATAATATGATGGATATTTTCTTGTTCACAAATCTTATTTGGTCTTTCGTATTTCTGATGAAAACGCGCGAGAACGGAAAATATCTCATTCCGGCATCGGCCTTTCTAGCCCTCGCCTTTATGACAAAAAATTTCTCCTCCGTGCTGATATATCCCGTCATGGCTTTTTGGCTATATGCGAACCGGAGGGAATGTCACATCGGGAAAAAGCATATTTTCGCTTCAATTCTCGTTTTTTTGGCAATAGTCCTTCCCTGGCATCTGTTGATGTATCTGAAATATGGATGGGAATTCATTGAAAAATATATAGGTCTTCATATTGTTGAAAGATTCAACAGTAATATGCTTGACCTCGAGCAGTCATCCGATGTTCTATATTATTTCAAGGTGCTTCTGCAGCGATCCGGCTCCTGGTGGTTCGTGCTTGTCGCGTTCCTGCCGGTGATATTCAATGATGTGAGAAAAAATGTGAACAGAAGAGAGATCACCACCCTGATCATCTGGGTTCTGATATTCTTCATATCTTATTCCGCATCGAAGACGAAACTCCATCACTACATTCTTCCCATATATGCGCCGATATCGCTTGTGATAGCCTATGGGCTGTATAGATCATATTTAAGAAGATCGATATTCGGACTCCTTCCTCTTCTTATCATATTTATGAATATCGATCCTGCAACAATACGGCAGGTTTCCGATTTTGGCGAGGCCAGACTTGCCCTCCCGATCCTTCTTTACAGATATTTCCATTTTACGGAATTTGTCATTTATGTGGCCGCAATATTCATCATAGCCGGCATCTCGATCATATATTTTAGTACGCATAAACCGCTTGCTTTCAAGGTTCCTATTTTTGCGGTCTTATTGTTCAGCATTCTTATACCGTTCAACCCGGACAGAGCGCCGCTTGCGAAGGAGATAGGTAATAAGCTGCATGAAAAAGACATCAAGATCATTCGCCACATGGATCTCAAGAATTTGAACATAGACGGATCGCTGGTGTTTTACAGCTACCCAGTAAAGATCGTTCCATACAGGAAAAATATCAAAAATGAATTCGATCCGGGAAGTGTGGAATATTGTCTAATAGACCGCTCGAGCGCAAAGGATCGGAGCGAGGTAGTTTATGATTTTTATCCTTGCGCGATAGATCAAAATTGAAACGATCCGGCCCTGCTTTCTGCCGAACTCAAGTATAAAAAAATCAGGAAGTTATTTCCTGAATTGTCTGCTTTTTTAGAACCATTTGACGAATAATACGCCGAAAGCTTCTTTTCCTCCTATTGCTGAAATAGTATAGGACATCAACACAACTGAGGCCGACAGTAATGCCGCATAGCATAAAAACGAAACCAAGGTTTCTGAACCCGTCATATTCCTGATTGCCTGAGCCTTTTCGATCCTATCCATCGCGATGAGCTGAAGAGACATGAACATCATTATCAGGGTCACAAAAAATAAACCTGAATATGCGGACATTACGGCAAATATTCCCGTTATGCCGTAGCAGATCCATCCATTGTCTCTATTGTCGAATATCGAGATTATGATCGATCGGAAGGTTCTGCCTCCATCCAGCATTCCTACCGGCAATAGATTGAATATATTGAAGATGTTCGTAATTCCCGAGACCAGCATAAAAAAAATATTTCCGGTCACAAGCCAGGCGATGAACATCGCGATAACAAACAGGAATCCGATAGCAGGCCCCATTAAAGCGACTTGAACCTCATTCTTCCGAAGGTCAAAAAAATCCTTTTCAGGTTTGACGAATGCTCCCAGGAGAGGTATGAAGGATATTTTTGAGATTCTCATGCCAAGCTTAAATATTATCAGTATGTGTCCGCTTTCGTGCATTATCAGAAATACGGTCACAAATATGGCAGTTTTCCATTCCAAAAAAAGGAATAGGGAAAGCGTGAATATTGCCATTGAACGTAAGAGCTTCCCGGATACCAGGCCGCATATTTTCTGAAGCGTTCCTCTTCCGTCAGATCCGAATTCGTCAGTGTTTGTGCAATTCATTTTATCACCCGATCTTTGTATTATTAATGAGCGTTTACTATTTTGTTAAATAGCATATATTGTAACAGATTAAAATACATTTGTCAATATTTATATATTAATTGTAATGTGTTAATATAACGTTATGAATGATGATTTATACCTTTCAGTAATATTGCCAGCCTATAACGAAGAAAAGCTTATCAGAAGCACCCTGAATGAAGTCTGCGGCTATCTTAGTGCGCAGAATTATACTTCTGAGATAATTATCGTAAACGACGGATCTGTTGATGGAACTGCGAAAATATTGGACGATATTGTACGGAATGCTAAGAACATGAAAGTAATAAACAACCCCGAGAACCGCGGAAAAGGCTATTCGGTGCGAAGGGGAATGCTTGAGGCAGGCGGAAAATACAGATTGTTCATGGATGCCGACAACTCAACCGATATAAAAGAAATAAAAAAATTTCTGGAATTGCTTGAGGGCGGCGTTGATGCCGTGATCGGCGACAGGACTTTGGAGAACAGCGTTATATTGCTGCATCAGCCCACGTATAAGAAGATACTGGGAAATATAGGGAATGTTTTCATCAGATCGCTTACGGTACCGGGCATAAAAGATACGCAGTGCGGATTTAAATGCTTCACGGGGAAACTTGTGCGCGACGTATTCCCGGTTCTCGGGATAGACCGCTGGGCATTTGATGTCGAGATACTGGCATTGGCCCTGAAGCGCGGCTACAGGA
This sequence comes from Candidatus Paceibacterota bacterium, assembly GCA_041661265.1. Classification (NCBI taxonomy): domain Bacteria; kingdom Bacillati; phylum Minisyncoccota; species Minisyncoccota bacterium. Next base: position 15,294 of record JBAZUT010000021.1, read on the forward strand.
TAAAGAACATACCTGTCGTATGGAAGAACAGGAGTGAAAGCAAGGTGAAAGTGATCGATTATGTTCTGACATTTGCGGACCTCGTTAGGATCAAAATAAATTTATTAACCAATAAATATGAACGAGCAAAATAAAAACGAAAATAAAACAAGTTCGATACTGAGAAAGGATCTTGTGAGTGGTACGTGGGTGGTGTTCTCGACGAGAAGAAGGGAAAGGCCTGACTTTTCAAAGAATAAGGAAGCCGAAACGGAGACTCCGGAACAGCTGAGCAAATGTCCGTTCTGCGCTCAGAATGTTTCTTCACAGGAAAAAGATACATTGATCTATGCGAACGAAGCCGGCGATTGGAGCCTGAAAGTGTTTCCGAACAAGTTTCCCGCGTTCTCATCCGAGATCAAAGATGTGAACAAAAGGGAGATCGGCCCGTTTGAAATTATGGACGGAGTGGGATATCATGAAGTTCTGGTTACGAAGGATCACTACAAGGACATTGCTGATATGGAAATAATGCAGATCGCTGAAATAATGGATGCATTCCAGGACAGATATATAGATCTTATGAACAAGCGGCATATAAAATATATTTCCGTGTTCAAGAATTATGGAAGGAGTGCAGGGGCATCGGTCAGACATCCTCATTGTCAGATCATTGCCATGCCTGTGATTGATCCTGATGTGTATAGGAGCTTGGTGGGCAGCGAAAGCTATTATATGGCGCATCGTGAATGCGTGCATTGCGTCATGATCGAGTGGGAGAAAGAGAATAAGGAAAGGGTGATATATGAAAACGAAGAATTCATTGTTGTGTGTCCGTTTGTTTCAAGGGTATCATTTGAAACGAGGATATATCCCAAAAAGCATCTGTCATATTTTGAGAGGATCACAGATGCTCAAAAGATAAAGCTTGCAGATGCCATGAAGCATTGTCTTGGCAAACTTAAGAAAAATCTCGGAGATCCTCCATATAATATGTTCCTGCACACCTCGCCCTGCGACGGGCGCGCCTATGATCATTATCACTGGCATTTTGAAATATTCCCCAAAACAAACACCTGGGCCGGACTTGAGCTTAGCACTGGAATAGAGGTGTGTTCCGTGCTTCCAGAAGAAGCGGCGAAGATATTGAAAGAGTAGAATCTAAATATTATAATTTCCAATTTTAAATTTACAATTGATCGTCTATGGCAGAAAATGTCAATATACGAAAATCTATTTACTGTGTGGCTATAGTTTTAGTATCCAACGCATTAACGGCCAGGGCGACGCAAATTCCTTTATGTAATTTTGACGATGATCCGCCGAGATCGTTCCCGAAGGCACCTCCTCCCACCAGCTTTGGAGAAATAATTGTTGGATATATTCCATGGATCTTAATACTGTTCTCAATATTGCTGATCATCAGATTCTTCGCGGCTATGTATTTATATCTCAGAAAACAAAAAATAAATAATGGCAGGAAGCGGACTCCCGAGAGCGGTAAAATCAGGCCGCCCATCGGAGGCTTATCAGTTATTTTCCTGATGTATATATTAATTATGCTATTTCGGGATAAATTCATTGATATGATAAATAATTTTATAACAATTTAATATTTATGAACAAAATATATTTAGACTATGCGGCGACAACGCCGACGGATAAAGAAGTGCTTGATGCAATGATGCCGTATTTCTCGGAGAAATTCGGAAATCCTGCTAGTATACATTCTTTCGGACAGGAAGCGCTTGAGGCGGTCGATAAGGCCAGGGCCCAGATCGCTGAATTTTTGCATTGCAGTCCCAGGGAAATAATCTTTACGAGCGGTGCGACGGAAAGCAACAATATGGCCATCAAGGGCACGCTGAAAGCGTCCCAGAACAAGGATGCGCATATAATAACATCATCGATCGAACACCATTGCGTTTTGAATACGTGTGAATTGCTGAAAAAAGAAGGCGTGGATGTAACCTTCCTGAAAGTGGATAAGGACGGGCTCGTAGACCCTGAAGACGTGAGAAAGGCGATAAAGGAAAGCACGGTTCTTGTTTCGATCATGTATGCGAATAATGAAGTTGGGACAATCGAACCGATCGCTGAAATTGGAAAGATGATAAAAGAAATAAACGTTG
>JBAZUT010000022.1 GCA_041661265.1 Candidatus Paceibacterota bacterium
AAATTTGGATAGCTTCTTGCGCGCGCGGACATTCTGGAGCCAGTGCAGGGAAATCATGCTAAGAATATTCACGCACAATGTAGCTATTGTGCTGTCTTGGTAAAATGAGGATGTTTTCTACAGAGCACGTCAGGTACTTTTATTTGAAAAGAAATTGTTCTTCCGGTCGAACACCTCCGTGTCGGATGCGATTTCGCAGGGGAATCTCTGCGATTGAGAAACATCCTCCTGCCCCAAGCAGTTAAGTAATTCACCTATCTCTAATTCGCGCGCCGTGTCCGCCTTGGGCGGAAATAGGCGAATAGTAAAAAGGGTTTATAGTTTTATATTTTTTGCGATAGTTATTTAGAAAGTGTTAACATAATTATACTATGGAAATAAGTGAATTGATTGGTTTCTATGTTATGCAGTTTATTTCGTTGATAATGCTTCCAGTTATGGGAATGGTGTCTTTAGTCATGTTAAATTCTTTTTCGTGGCTATATATTGGAATAATCGGGATTTTGTTCGCAGTTCAAATTAAAATATCTAAAGACATTCGCATCATAACAGCAACAGCTTTGTCGCTGGGAATTATAATGATGTGGATTTCGCTGTTTGCTTCATATCAAGGGTTGCCGTATAACTATATCGATTTTTCTAATCCGGCTCCTGCCGCACTGGGAGGATTTCCAATTATGGCTTTTGAATATCCGCCTGCCGCATTGGGCGGTGATGAGCCGCCGATTGTAACATGGAGTTTATTTTATTTGAATTTAGGTTTTTGGATTGTTATCGCATCAGGCGCTGCAATGATTTTTCGCAAACATTTGAATAGTCAGATTTCATTCAAATTATTCAGCGCCAGTGTTTTTATGTCATTATATGGGATCGGATATTTATTCTCAGAATTTGATTAAAGATCGAAAAGTCATTGATATTTTTTGTCGCAACCTTGGATGGATTTTATTTTGACGAGATAAACAAGATCATAAAGAACAATGGCGAGATCTCCGAGCTTGAACACCCGCAAATTCCCGAAGACATCCAATCAAAATATCTACAGATCCTCAAAGACTTCGAAGGTAAGAATTAAGAATAGACTATATCTAATTCGCCCCGGTCATTCGACGGGGCGCAGCGCGCCTGCCCGCTTGTCTCGCTAAAGCGTTGGCGAAAGCGGACCGTAGGAGGGAATAGGAGAATAAGGAAATTAATTCACTCAATCTTGATTTATCGTTAATGATTAAAAGATATGGACAACCAAATTACAGGCTATCAGCCCAAGGAAACAATCAGCGCAAAGAGATTATGGTTTGCGTATTTTGCCATATTTTTATTTTTTAATTTCTTTGTAGTTCTATCGGAAAAGTATCCGAATTTATTGGGATATATTATTGGAGTTAGTGTTTCAAAAAAAAATATTTCTTCAGACGGTAGTTTTAAGGGTTTTGTCGAATTGGAGAGCGGAACATATGATGCCACTTTTTATATCCTATTGGCGTTGTCGGTAATTTTTTTGTTGATAATATTGAAAATAAGCGCTCAGGCAAAAACTGATCAAACAAAGGACGGCAGCGGGTCTATTCGACTGCAGCTAACATATTTGATAGGCTCTTTGGGCTTGTTGTTGTTTATGTTTCACGGAGAATTTATAAAATTTATGTTATTCAGCGTTCTTGCTTTGATTGGCATTCTCAAAACAATTCCGAAAAACAAGATAAGCAATACTCAATAAGCCATCGCGGCACCAATCTGTTCCCGAGCGGACGTTACGGGGCGCAGTGCTGTGTCCCGTGTTTATCACTGTGACGCCTGCCCGCCTCCACCCGAGGCGGACAAGTTGGGCGGAAATAGACGAATAAAAAAAATTTACCGTCTGGATTTGGAATTCAAACGGTAATACGTTATTTTGTTTCTTGTTTTTTGCGGGAATTTGTCTCGGCTCTGTCTGCGGCCCAGTCCGCGATGAATTGGGTTGTGAATATTCCTAATGCAATTGCAATGATCAAAGCTATGATCACAAGCATTCCCATCGCTCCTTTCCCATCGCGTCTTCCTCCGCTGTTTCCTCCCATACCTTTCCCGAAGAATTCGATTACGCCTTTTAGCGCTTCAGGGATTGCGCTCAATGCTCTATAGGAGTTATAGAACTGTGCGGAAGTGTTGTATGCGGCAATCGCTGTATTTCCCAGGCTTCTTTCTCGATATGCATTTATCCATGAATTGATCGTAATGATCAACCCTGTTCCGAGAGCGGGGATAATTATGATCAAATATCCCAGCGAGAACATTGCAGATACTGCTTCCTGATCAAGCCAGCCAACAGCATACATTATGAAACCTATTAGAAATAGGTAACACCATGTAAAACCTATTGCACTCATGATCCAACCGCACCAAAGCATTATCTTGCCAAAGAGCCCGCCGGTCGCTTCTATTCTTGCCCAGCTGCTACCAACTGCATATGCATTCCACGCACTGACTCCAAAGTTCCACACTAACAATAATAATACCAAAACAATTTCTATCATGTTTAACGACCTCCATTCGCTATATAGCGAAAATCGACTATTATTTACAAATATGCAATTTTCGATATACAATAAATCACACAATATTGTACACTATAAAAACAAAAATGTCAATAGTCTTGTGGGGTTAGGTCTCAACATTCCACATCAAACACAATAATCACCATTTTCCTCGTACAATGACAATACCTGTCCCGCTCGTTTCGCCATAAGCTTCAGCGAGGCGAGTCGAATGACTGGGATGAATTACCATAGTGTCGTAATAAAAATCAAATTAATATCACACCTATCTCTAATTCGCGCGCCTGCCCGCTTGTCTCGCTAAAGAGTTGGCGAAAGCGGACCGTAGGAGGGAATAGGCGAGCAGTTGTGTTTGTCTTTGATGGAAGGGAAAGGGGTAATAAAAAAGAGCAGTATTTTCAAACTGCATCACGTTTTCTGACTTTTTATTCTTCGGATATAATTTCTCCTACGGGATATTTTTTCTGATCGTCGAAATCCACGATCCTAAAAGTCACTAAATTTGGTTTGTTATTGTTGGCGGCCATTCTGCTTGCTTGCGCTGTTGCAAAAACAAATTGGTTATTGCTGTGAACCGCGATTGTACAGCGCTGACCTTTGGAGATCGCAAACATTATTGCCTTTGATAGGTCGATCAATTCTGACATTTTTTACCTCCTGTTTGAACGAGAATTGATAGACGGTAGTGTAATATGGGATGTTTGAATTGTCAAATGAGGAATTAAGGTTTTAGGTCTTTTGTCATTGAAAATCTGATTTCTGAACGGACTTCCGGTCGAACACCTTCGCGTCGGATGCACCTTCGGCTGCGATTTTTCCTCCGAATCCCTCCGCCTCCGAAACTTTCTTCTCCCCACATCCTCATAAATACTCTATAAATACTATCTTACTTATCTTTTCATCCCCGCACTATGATAATATGAATTACCATAGTATAATATATTTAACAGAGAAAAATAAGCACAAATATATAATAAAAATATGTCAAAAGTTGATCCTCGTAAAATAAATATCGACGCCAAAAAGAAATATCTCGATTTGTTGTGGTCATCTATCGCGAAATTGGCGACGAGGGGAGAGGTGGAAATATTCTTTAAGGATCTTTTGAGCGAGAGTGAAGCTCTTATGCTCTCCAGAAGGATTGAGATCGCCAGGAGGCTTTTGAACGGGGAGTCCTATGATTCTATTGCAAGAGAATTGAAGGTTGGCATGGATACGATCAATCGTGTGCAAAGATGGCTGATTGCTGGCTCCGGAGGATATAAGAAGGCCATAGAAAAAATCTCAAAAGAAACAAAAAAGAATTTCAATAGATCGGAAAGAGAGGATGCAGGAGCGGCATACTCGTTCAATTGGATCAGACGAAAATACCCGTTGCATTTTCTGCTTTTTAACCTGATCTCGGATGCCAAGAAAAAGAAAAGCCACAAATAGCTCTAATTGCATGCACTATGATAATATGAATTACCATAGCGTAGAATAACACTTTTGTTTACGCTCTCTTAAAATAATTGCTATGGCTAGAAATTTAAGACAGAACATTTACGCCCATCTCTAATTCGCCCCGGTACTAATCTAAAGATAGTATGGGGCGCAGCGCTGTGTCCCGTGTTTATCACTGGGATGCCTGCCCGCCGTAGGAGGAAATAGGCAAATACATTAATATATAAAATATGGTTCTGATAACATCAAAAGAGCAATTTGATTTCAAAAAGTTCCTGAGTGGTTTGTTTTTCAGTAAAAAAGATACTTCAAGCTTTTCCTTGATCGTTTCAAATCTTGCGCCTCTTTTTGGAGTGATTTTTTTTGAGTGGAATCTGTTCTCAGTCATATTCCTTTACTGGTCGGAGAATACGGTTATTGGTTTCTACAATATTTTCAAGATACTGATGGCAAAGGAAAGCGATACTGGGGAGAAAATGTCTGTTCTCAGGGCGGGGGGCATGGAAATACCAATGAAGTCGAAGGTCAACACTTATGGGCACGGAAAAATAACCATTGCCGTGTTTTTTATTTTCCATTATGGGATGTTCGTTCTGATTCACGGTGTCTTCGTTCTTGGGTTTTTCGGGAAACTGGGAAATCCGTCAGAAGGTTTTCTCTATGTACTATTTTTTCTTCTATTGAGCCATGGTTTTTCATTCTTCGAAAACTTTATAGGAAAGAAAGAATATCTCAAAACTTCTCCGGGCCGGCAAATGTTTCAGCCCTATGCCAGGGTTTTTGTGATGCATTTCGTGATCCTTGTGGGAGGAATAGTTACAATGGCTTTGGGAGCTCCGATATTTGCCCTGCTAATTTTGATCATTTTGAAGACTATAGTGGATCTTCTCTATCACATTGAAGAGCATAATGTTTACGAGATCACTGATCCCAAGGCCATTGAAGAGGCGAAAAAGGCGTTTCAGGTTTCTAAGTGATTTATTTCCATCTGCAATTTACCCCAGCACTAATCTTTGATAGTACAGGGCACGGCACGCCGTGTCCCTGCCGGTCAGGCGTTTTTGGCGGAAATGAGGGGTGGTTTAGAATTATATTATAAACTAAAATAATCTCTATGAAAGAATTTGAATTTATCGAACCGGAAAAGCCGCAAGGCGGCGCATCGTCATCGGCAAAGAAAGGAGATGCGAAAATAAAAGATATGCTATGGACTCAGCCGGAGATATTTGAGATCTATGAAAGTGTCCGTAAAATATATCGTCCTTTGAATACAAAAATTGTTGAAGAAACGCTCAAGGAATATGTGAATGAAAAAGATGAGAGAATAGTGGAGGTTGGTTCAGGTATAGGGGAAATGTCAGGTATTGTCCCCGAGAGTATTGAGAAAAGAATGGTGCATACCGAAAGGAATCCGGAATTTGCCGCGATCCAAAAAGAGGGCGGCAGTGAAAGGGAGGTTGCGGCAGCGGACGTGGAAAGGCTTCCATTCAAAGATAATTCAGCTGATGTTGTAACCGGATACGCGATGTTCGACACGCTCTTCAATTCCGAGAAGTCGGCGGAAGAGATCAAGAGAATATTAAAGAAAGACGGAAAATTCATCCACTTCCTGGACCTAGGCCACAATGAAGACATCTTGATCGAGGATTACAAAAACCAGGGGAAGGTCATTTTTCCGGTACCGTTTACGTTGGATTTTGGGGAACAAGAAGATTATATGTCCCATTGTTACGCTTCCAAAAAAGAGATCAAAGAAGCTTTGAGTAAAATGGACAAGAAAGATCCTTTTTACCAGGTCATCAATGAGTATATTGAAGACCCCGGCAGGCTTTACTTTATCTGGAATATGGTCGATCCTTCCATGCTTAAAAAAATGGTAATGAGGTTGAATAAAGAAGGAGTTTTCATCCCTCCCTTTGATCCTACTTTGTATTTCCGAGATAAAATGGACAAAATATTCGAGGACCTTGATTTCAAGGTGTTGGAGAACAGGATCGCTTCGAAAAAAGAAAGGGTCAAGAGGGACGAGAGATTTGCTTCCGAACCTGAATATTACAACGATTTCAAAAACAGGGTCGGCAGAATATATAAAAGGGAAAAGGATCTTCCTACTGACGAAGTCGATGTGGAGGCGTTGGTGCACGTGTTTGTTGCCCAGAAGAAATAAATCTAAGCATATAATTTCAAAAGCTATGTTTCCTTATATTGTAAAGCAAAAACAGGAAGGATCGAAAAAAACGATCGTTCTTAGGATAGAATTTGGAAAAATAGAAAAAATAGCTACTATCGTGATCTATTTTGTTTTTTTCTTGCTTTTGACGATCAGATTCGGATATTTATCGCTGGAGAATGCGGCGGTGTATTTTGTATTTATTGTTTTTTTGACCGCAGTTTATATTTTTTGGTTTTTGGGATCGTATCTGGGGGAAGTTCGCATTATAAATGACTCATCGACAGGCACGATAACTGTGGAAAGAGGAATATTTAAGTTGCAGTCTTATGTGATAAAAAAGGAAGAAAGGCCCGAATTTAAGTTGATAGAAATCGGTGTGCCGTTCGGTTGGCCATTCATTAAGATTAAAAAATATTTACTTATGATCGCTTCCGATAAAACAAGAATAAGAATAGACCCCGGTCTTTGGGGAGAGTTGAGGTTAACTAAATGGTATAGATATCGTTTATTTTATTATAGTGATTTTTGTTATTTGTGGGAGTTTACAGAGAAAGATATAGGAAATATTTCGAGTTATCTAGGTATTGATATTTCACCTGACAAAGTCAAATATCACGATCTGGAATTGAAGGAATATTATCAACGGAATCCGTCTTCGGTGCGGAGCGGAAAGGTATAGAGGCATAGAGGCTATGATTGTCATGCTTATATCTGATCTCCGCCTTTGGCGGAAACAGGCAAATAGTCTCGCGGGCATCCGGCATGTTATGACATGTTACTTTTTTTTCAAGGAATCTTAAGATATTGTATATAATTAAGTTAAACTAAAGCGTATGAAAAAAGCCATCATTCTGGCAGTTGTGTTGCTGCTGGCAATCGGTGCTGCATTATATTTCGTCGCCTACAAAGGACCCGGCAGCCGGACCGAGAGCGGCGACAAAACTTTCTCCAAATATGACGAAACGACCATTCCAAAAGCGATCGATGATCTCTATCAGAATTATGAGAACTGTCTGAAGAATCCTCCTTCTGAAGCGAGCGGAAAGGTCGGCGAGTATTGCCAGAATAATACGGGACTGACGACTGCAAATTTTGCCGCGAACTTGGAAAAGGGAGGAACGGCCAAGGCGGGAGCGGACCCTGTTTTTTGCGCGCAGAGCGTACCGGAAAGCATGAAAGCAAGTACGGATTTCCGGGTGAAGAACGGCAAGGCGACGGGTTTTATGGAAGAAAAATTCGGTTCCAGCCAAGTTAAGCCGCAAATTGAACTTGCAGAGGAAAATGGAGTCTGGAAAATAGACGATATAGTATGTTCCGCGCCCCTCGTGGGCGGCGATCGCGATGAACATGGTTGCATCGGTTCGGCCGGATATTCATGGTGCGAACAAAAGCAAAAATGTTTGCGGATCTGGGAGGAATCTTGCGACACTGATTCTGCCATTGGCGAGGTCATCAGAAAAAAACTGGCGGAAAAATATGACAAGCCCGTGAGCGAAGTGAATGTAAGTGTTTCCAAAAGCGATGCGGATCACGCGGCCGGAAGCGTTTTGTTCGGCCAGGGCGGACCGGGCGAGGGAGGCATTTTCCTGGCGGTCAAGATCGAGAATGAATGGCAGGTGGTTTTTGACGGGAACGGGAGCATCGATTGCAGCAAGATGAGACAAGAATACAAATTTTCCGATGCGATCCTTAAGCCGAACTTTTGCGATTAGGGTTTTCAAATTTTATCCTCGACTGACTTTTCAAGCCTAGGCTAGAAAATTAGGACTTATTTTAACACCTATCTCTAATTCGCCCCGATCATTCGACTCGCCTCGTTGAAGTCGACGGCGAAGCGGGCGGGGCACGGCGCCGTGTCCCGTGTTCATCGCCGGGACGTTTGCCGGCTTCTGGCGGAATTAGGCGGATAGATGCATATGCCAATGTTAGGCTGGTCATAAAAAAAGACATCCGATTTGCGGGTGTCGTGATAAGCCTGGGTCCAAATATCGATTCTGAACCGTTTATTCAGTTTCTTTTTCATTGAAGCACAGGAGAATATAGTTGGCGTCCCATTTGGCATCGAAAGTGTCGAGGAAGAAGCTCCATTTGTTTTCGAAATCGCGGCCTATATTCGGTACCTGACTGCGGCCTTGATCGTTTTTCCATAATAGTTCCTTTTCATCGAAGGACACTGCGTATTTTCCCGCAGGAAACGCTTCTTGCAGATGTTGCAGTTTATGAATATGGTTCCAGACCAGCCAGACTCCCTCTAAACCGATAAGAATTGCCTTTTGCGTTTTCAAAAATTCCAAACATTCCTCTGAGCTTACGAATTTCCCCCGACTTATTTCAAAGAGCTTCACTGTATAGGTTTTGCCGGCAGTGAGTTTGTTGCTGATGGTTGCGAAGCTAGCGTCACTGTTTTCATTGTTATAGTCGAAAAATCTTTTATGTTTTTCTCTGTAAAACTCTTCGAACAGGAAATTGTCTTTGATTGTTTGCGGTGCGGTCAGCTCCAATTGATCCAAGAGCTTGAACCGATCGTCGGCATTATTTTTATTTTTTTCGCTTTCTATATTTCTCAGTCCTGATCCGCTTCTTTTCTCACTTTTTTGATCAGTGTCTTTCTCCCGGAAGAGCAGCAGACAATAAAAGGCGGCGAAGTTGGTTGATTCGAACTGGACGAGATTAATGCTCCATTTGCCTTTAGATCTCACGTAAAACAAACTTGGCATTGCATAGACGTATTCTTCGCAGAGTGCTTTTTCCTCGTCAAACGAAACCGTGTGCATGCTTTTATCGAACTCCTCTTCATTGTCTTGAAAAGCTGCCAATAGTCCCTGAGCTCCGACCAGCAGCGCCTTTTTCTTTTTATAGAAGTTCAGGCAATCTTCACCGGTATTCCCGTTTTCTTTGGATGTTACAATGTATCGCTCTACGATATAGGTTTCACCCGGCTTAAGTTTTTGGGTCACATTAGCGAAGTTATAATCGACAAGATGTTCATTGACATAACTCAGCCTTTTGCGATTTTTATCAATAAACGATTCAAGCTGATTATCATGGTCGTAATCCTCCGGCACTCTTAGCTCAAAACTACCGCTGAATATGAACTGACCGTCCTCGGCAGTTTCATTTCCTCCGTGCTTATCCAACATTGCATCTGCGACTAAATTCAAGTCCTTATCTTTTTTTTTCATCTTTTACCTCTTTTCTATTTATGTAGCCAATAGATCTTTGTTTGCCTTTCAGATCGGCAAAATCCGATTTACCAGCCCTGAAAGTTTACCATTCTTGGATTAAAATAATAAACTTTTAGAGCCGGTGAATCATGTATTTTCAAGGTACGAACTTATTATGGTTCCAGAACCTGCTTGCCGGTAGTCAGGTGTCCCGTGGCTTGTGGCGGGGCTGGGTTCAACTTGGGATCGTGCTTGATGTTGTTTATTAAGCTTGGTTAACATTGTAGTCTTAATAAATAAAAAGGACAATAGATATGTCGGATCGGATTTGTGCCGGGTTCAAGTCGCTGCTCTTCCATGGTAAAATCACATCTCATATGTATTGAAAATCACGGCGACGCCCCTGATCCTTGCTGACGATAGAATAATTCTTATCCATCCCCGAATTGCCTCTTTTGAGATTCAATTCTTTTTTACCCGAACCTTTTTCTTCCGTTGCCTTGTTTTCCGGCGCAAGCTATGATTTTATGAGAGGTATGTGCCGTTTTTTCTCCTCACTATGATAGTATGTAATATCATAGTATAATATAAAAAGAAAAATAAAGATTATTGATATAAATATGTATAAAGTTGACCCTCGCAAAATAAATAGCGATGCCAAAAAGAAGCATCTCGATCTTTTATAGTCGTCGATCACCAAGCCCGAAACCAGGGTCGAAGTCGAAATATTTTCAAGGACCTTTTGAGTGAGAGCGAAGCCCTGATGTTTTCAAGGAGGATTGAGATCGCCAGAAGGCTTTTGAACGGAGACTCTTATGACTCTATGGCAAAAGATCTGAAAATGGGTATGGACACTATCAATCGAGTGCAAAGAAAGCTGATCGCCGGTTCTGGAGGATGTAAAAGGGCAATAGACAAGATCCCGAAAGAAGCGGTAGGCCGTTGAGATATTAAAAAAGGAAGATAACATTGAGCCATATTCATTCGGTTGGCTAAGGCGAAAGTATCCCTTGCATTTTTACTTTTCAATTTGATGTCAGACAGCAAAAAAAAGAAAGGTAATAAAAGCTAAAATGGCAACCACTAAGATAATATGTAACATCATAGTGAAATGTGATTATGCAATATCGCCGGCTGAAAGAATTGAAAGAGATTTGATGGGAAAAAAAGTGTCAGGTGCTTCTTATCGCAACGAAAATTACATCCAGCGCAAAAAAACAATAATATCAAATTTATGAACGGACAAAACAGAGAAGACATAAGGATCGGTTCGAGAGTGGAGGTTGTGCTGAAAGCCGACCAAAGGACCGGAAAGTTCACTTCTGGCATAGTGGCGGAAATTCTGACGAATTCCGATTTTCACCCGCATGGAATCAAGGTGCGCCTGGAAGACGGGCAAGTCGGACGGGTTCAGAACATTTTGTCGCCCGTGGCGTGAGCACTTTTGTTTTTTGTCACATAAAATTATTGTTATGGCTGGGATATTGAGATAGCTTTTTTGTTTCAACTCATTATGATCAATTAAAAATAGCCGCAAATATGAAATGGTTCGGGATCAGCGGAAGCTGGCGAAAAACAAACCGGGAAATTGAAGAAAAGGTCAGGCTTATTGTGCGTGAGATCATGACAAGAGGCGATGGCATTGTTTCCGGAGGGGCATTGGGCGTTGACTCTATCGCGTTGGATGAGGCGCTGAAGGTCGATCCCGGGGCACAAAGGATCAGAATATATTTGCCCACGATGCTAAAGGCTTATGCCGCTCATTATCAGAGGCATGCTGTGCTTGGTTCGATCACGGGCAAGCAGGCGGAAAATCTGGTGAGCCAATTGGAAGCCCTGAAGAAAATCAATCCCGATGCCTTGATCGAAGATCCGGATGAAGATTTCAACGAGGAAACAAAAAAACGGAAGTATTATAAACGCAATTCCGCTGTCGTAGATGTCTCGGATGAGCTTGTGGCTTTTTTGGCGAGGACAAAAGAAAGCGAAGGCGGAGGAACCAGAGATACGATTGAGAAGGCGAGGGCGAAAGGCATTCCTGTTCGGTTATTTGAATATGGCTTGAACGATTGATCCGTTGCTTCGACAAGATTGATGAATGTGCGTTTAATTTGTTAATAAAAATATGAAACTGACACCAAGGATCCAAAAGGCGATAAAAAGAGCTAGTATTTTGCATCTCGGGCAAAAAAGAAAGAGCGACGGGTCGCCGTATATTTCCCATCCCTATTCGGTCGCATTTATTCTGGCCCATTACACGGATGATGAAGACCTGGTCGTTGCGGGGCTTCTTCACGATGTTTTGGAGGATGTCGACGGGTATGACAGAAAAGATATGGAAAAAGAATTCGGGGAAAGGGTTGCCCGGCTGGTCGCTGATGTTTCCGAAGACGTGAGCCTGAAAAAGGAAAAGGGAGAAAAAGCGTCCTGGGTCGAGAGGAAGACCGGATATCTTGAACACCTCAAGGTGGCTTCTGATGACTCATTGATGCTGTCCTGCGCGGACAAGATCCACAATCTGAGTTCCTTGATCGGGGAATACGGAGATAACGGCGGGAAGATATGGGAGAAGTTCAATGCCCCCAAAGATAAGAAGATATGGTATTACGGGGAAGTTCTCAGGATCGCAAGGGGGAGATTGGATGGCGGAATAGTCGATGAGCTTGAAGCGGTTTATGAGAAGGCGAAAGAAATTCCATAACTCTTGCAGACGTATCCGCCGATTTTTTGGACATAAAAAAAGACGAAGTTCAAATTGGTATAACTTCGTTTTTGTTGTTTTTGTATGCTTTTTCGCCATCCATCCTTTTTTTGTAGGCCGCATATGATTCCCAGTCTTCCATCTGGAAGGGGAGATCCGTTCCGCCACCTCCTTTCCATGGGACGATCATGGTCCTTGCAAAGTTCAGTATCAGCTTCAGCGCGATCATGTTTATGATCAGTCCGAGGCCCAGCGCGATCATGTTCTTATTGCTTGTGCCGTTCAGGAACAATGCCATAGAAATTGCGCCGACGGCAATTGCCAGGACGAGTTTTAATAGCAGTGTCGAGAGCCATTCTATAAAATACCTGTAATACATTTCAAGTCACCTCGCCGTAATTTGAACGGTTGTTTACGGCTTCAAAAGTATATATTAATATCTGCAAAAGTCAATGTATCGGTCCCGGTTCGCATTTTGGAAGAGCGCGATCTTCGGATAAAAAAAATGAGAATTTTTGATTCTCATGCATACATGCCTTCCGTTCCGTCTGTTTTATTTTTCGGGTTGGTTCCCGCTCGTCCGCTTTTCCGGCATTCGCCGCACGTTTGCTGTATTTTGTGCGGCAGGATCACCGAATCGACTATATCCGACAGGAGCTCTGCCTGAGATTCCGCAGTCAGTCCCAATTCGGACGTTTTTTTTATGATGACCGCAAAAGCCATGCGCGATTTCATTTCTTCGGGAATGGCCGGCTGGGCCACTATGTCATTGGCCAGAAACGAACATCCGGCTGCCGCTTTTTGCATGATCTCTTCCTGTGGCATTGTCTCTTTGGTTGTTTTTTTCGTATTTTCCATGTACATCACCCTTGCGTGTCTGTGTGGGCTATACTGCAAAAAGCTTATCATGTAAATATTTCCCGGTCAATCAGATTTTATAGACAGAGGAAAAGACAGAGGGAAAGTCTTGACAAAAGATAAAAAATAGTATATAATTACTGCATAATTTATGAAGCGGAAAAATCGTCGAGTTTCTCGTAATAAAGAATAATAAAAAATAAGAAAAAAATAATCGTATGAATGGTACTATCAAAACTATCAACGAAAGAGGATTTGGATTCATTTCTCGCGAAGGCGAAGAAAAGGACATTTTCTTTCATTCAAAAGCTTTAGTTGGCGTAGCATTTGCGGATCTGAAGGTCGGAGACACTGTGTCTTTCGAAGTTACTCAGACTGACAAAGGCCCTGCCGCGACTAATGTATCACGAGCATAATAATTTGTGAGAAAAATCGGCCTCCTTGCGGGGCCGGTTTTTTGTTTTGTGTTTGTCGGATAGCGGGAGATAGGGCGGAGTTTAGGAGATGTAACCTTAAATGATCCGGGAAATGATCATGTCAATCCAGTGGAAGGTTATCCCAACTTCGCTGCCTGCCGGACGGGCAGGCTCCGGCATCATAATAAAAAAGCCGCCTCGGGATGTTTTTCCCTCGGCAGTTTTGATTTATTTTTTCCGCTTCTATTGCCAGTTTCCTACCTCTATTTCTCCCCGGCCATTCCTTTTTTCATATGGACGGTTTTTGCTTTTGTTCACATAAATACTTCCGCGATCATTGGCCGTCAGGTCCGAATTTTCCGTTTCCCCATTGAAGCTGAAATCGCCCCGGCCATTATTCACTACGTTAAGCGTTTGAAGGTGTCCACCGTTGATCGTGATCTTGCCTCGTTCATTGATATGCGCCGAAAGGACACCGGAAGCTTCCTTGAGCAGGATCATGCCGTGTCCGCTGTTAGTCAGGTCCGTTTGCACTGTTTTTCCGTCGAACTGGAAATTTCCATACGAATTGTTCTGCACTGTCAGATACGTCAGGTCTCCGCTGTCGATCGATATGCTCCCACGGTCGTTCAATTTGGCCCGAACGGTCCCGTCGACTCTCTTGATCGAAATGTTTCCCTTACCTCCGGATTCAAGTTCGCAACCTTTTATCTTTCCGATGAATGAGTGATAGCGGGTACAGCTTGTAAAACGAAGCACTCCCTCGGTATCTCCGATCTTGACCATGCCGTCCACATTAGTGACGCTTATGGCCATTCCCTCGGGAACCTTGATATCCACGTGAGTTCTTTTCTCATTGCAGCTGCCGATGACTATGCGGGTATTTGTTCCTTCTTCATCTATCGAGATGGATTGTCTGATGTTCATAAAAGTATCTCCGGATACGATCTGCTGGATGTTCGTGCTTTCTCCGATGGAAAAGATGTTTTGCGAAGAAGATCCGGTCTTTCCGTCTGATCTGATCGTCAGTGTTTCTCCCTTCTCCGACAACGATATATGCCTGCATGCTTTTTCCGAACCGGAGATGGTGACTTCGGTATGCTTTTCGCTATGCGGCATGATCGTAACGTGTGCGTTCAGGCCGGATATTTTCAGTTCGCGGGAGTTGAAAGATCTTGGACCGATAACAGTGTCTTTTTCCTCCTCTCTTTCTTCGCCCGGTATTTTGACCTCGATCGTTCCCTTTCCGCAATTGCATGTTTTGCCCGTCCCCATATCATATGTGCTTCCGTCTTTGAAGGTCAAAATTCTGTTGTTTATGGATATCTCGCCCTTCTTGTCGGACCATATTTGCTTTCCGTTTATTTCCATTACCATTCTGAGTTCCGGTTTTTTTTCATTGGTTTCTTTCTTCATGTCTGTTTTCCTCCATGAAATGAACGACTTATCCTGCGAAATGCAAGAAAAGTGCTGCCAAATATATAGCAACTGAAAATGATATCATAAAATATTGAAATTGTCAACGTCAATGCCCGAGAATCACTGCTGTCCAATTAAAACTACCAAAAGCTCATTTGTGGATTTTCTTGGATATTGAACTTATAAACATTTTTAAGGTTTAAGGATAACAAATCAATTAGGTTTCTTCTTGTCATAATCGTCTCTT
>JBAZUT010000023.1 GCA_041661265.1 Candidatus Paceibacterota bacterium
ACGAAGTCCTTTCTGTTCACAATATCAAAAAATTCTCTCGTCATCTCGGCAATTTTATCGGTGGGTTTTCCGTTTGCCATAAGGACATGAGCGAACTGCTCTTCAAGGGGCGTTCCCGTGGAATTCAAATAATATTCTTCCACTTCTTTCCCCGAGATCGCAAATTTATCCTCCAGTATCTCGCGGAATGTTTCCGCATAGGTCGGGATCGAATTGACCAGAGTTCCGTCCAGATCGAATATCCCGAATCTGAATTTTCTTTCCATTTTTTATCATTATTCTTATACACATATTATACAGAATTATCCGAAATATGAAAATAATATGAATTTCCAAACTTCGGGAAGCGGCAGGAAATACAACAGCTCGCCTTATTGCACCCTCCATGCTTCGACCCGCTTCGCCGGCGGCTGTCAGCAAGGCGAGCAAGCTCAGCACGACGCGATTGGGGGACCGGCTGTCTATAAATCAATAAAAAAATCTCCCGTAATTTGGAGATGTCTTATTTTATTTTTACTGTTATTTCTTCCGTTTTTCCCGGATTGAGATATATTTTTCGCTGTTCGAATTTTTCCCCATCCCTTACGGTGATGATCGTTTCCAGTTCGCAAAAAACGCCCATAAAATACTCAATCGATATATTGCCATCCTCATCGAATTGATTGATCAGTCCGAAAATGATCTTTCTGTCGTCGCACTTTTTGAACTTTCCGTTGCAGAATATCTCCTTCGTCTCTCCGGGATTGAGGAGTATCACTCCCCTGAATTGCCCGAAATCGTCGAACAGAGAGGTCAGAATGCCTTTCGGGTTTATTACGGAAGAAAAATGACATATCTCGCTTCCCGTCTTATCCTCAAAGTATATTCCGTCTATATCCGCATCAAATATTCTCTTTCTTTCACTCATGCTGTTCACCTCATATAGGACATTTTGTATAACATTATATATTATCGTCGGTTTTTGTCAATGGATCGCGCCGTCAATATTTATTTCTTATGTCGAAGAATAATTGACAATATTTTTATCTTATGCTATAATAGGAGAACTTAAACAATGACTTAATTTCTTTTTCAGTAATTTATTTCTGACCTTGAAATTTATTGGTCAGTATTTTTTATACACACATATGGAACAAAAAACATTCAATGGGCTTGGAATAGCCCCTGCGATCATGGAAGTATTAACTAAGCGCGGATTCACCGAGCCGACGCCCATCCAGTATCAGTCGATCCCGGCTGCGCTCGAAGGGAAAGACATCGTGGGCATCGCGCAGACCGGAACCGGCAAGACGCTGGCTTTCGGCATACCCATGATACAAAAGCTTATTTCGTCATTTTCGAATGGTCTTGTAATACTTCCGACCAGAGAACTGGCTATCCAAGTAAACGAATCGATCGAGAAGATCGGAAAGCCCCTGGGACTGAAAACCGCGATATTGATCGGCGGAGACAACATGAACCGCCAGATACGCGACATCAGGAACAATCCGCATGTCATAATTGCGACTCCGGGACGTCTTGCGGATCACATCCAAAGAAAGACCATTTCGCTCGAACACGTTTCCATTCTTGTTCTCGATGAAGCGGACAGGATGCTCGACATGGGATTCGAGCCCCAGATAAGGAAGATCCTCCAGAATGTCCCGAAAGAAAGGCAGACGCTGCTTTTTTCAGCGACTATGCCCCCGAAGATCATGTCGATCGCAAAATCATACATGCAGCTCCCTATCAGGGTCGAAGTTGCGCCGTCAGGATCCGTCACAAACCACGTTACGCATGAACTATACTTCTGCAAACACGAATCCAAAATGGCTCTTCTGAAAACGGTCCTCGAAAAACATGTGGGCAGCACGCTCATCTTTTCAAGAACAAAGCACGGAGCCAGAAGGATCGCCGAGAGGATCAGAAAAATGGGGCATACCGCCTCAGAGATCCATTCGGACCGGAGCCTCAGCCAGAGACTCAGCGCGCTTTCAGGGTTCAAGACCGGAAAATTCCGCGTTTTGGTCGCAACCGATATCGCAGCCCGCGGGATCGATGTCACCAATATAGAACTCGTTGTGAACTATGACCTCCCGGACTCGCCGGAGGACTATGTGCACCGCATTGGAAGAACCGGACGCGCCAGCCGCTACGGACATGCGATCTCATTCGCGACTCCGAGCCAGAGGTTCGACGTAACACTGATCGAACGCCTCATCAAGAAACCGCTGCCCGTCTCCAAATTACCGGATCTTCCAAAGATGGAACAGACCGACATGAAGAGTGAACAATATGTTCCGGAAAACCGCCCTCATTTCTATCCACCAAGGGGAAGACGAGGAGCTCCGCGCAGGAATTCCAGAGGCAACTATAATCACAGCCGCGCAAGATCATTTTCAAGATAAACCGAAAAACCGCCAGTAACCCTGGCGTTTTTCATATGAAAAAAAGGATGCTCTGATCCTTTATCTGTCTACGGAAAGCATTTTCCTGAATTCCGCGATCGGAATGCTGTCCAATTTCTTTTGCGAAATGAATCTCCTCCTTTTTTGTTCGATCTCCTTGTTCTCATCTCTATCCCCGTCTTCATGATAATCAAGTCCGTTTCGCGCGAGCAATTCATCGATCAGTTCCATCCTTTCTTTGAACGGCGAGAAGAGAACATCCTCGTCTCTTTCTCCAAGAACGATCTGATCTTTGCTTTCCCATGCATGGATCGCCGAAAACACGATCACTTCCATCGTTTCTCTCGGGATCGTGAAATGCGCAATGCGCCGAGGAATGACAACTATCGTCCCTTTCCTGATCTCAAAATCCTGATAACCTGTCAGGATCTTTCCTTTTCCCTTCAGAACATAATAGAATTCGGCGGATCTTTCGTGATAGTGCGGCACGGTCGGACTTTTGATCGTCGCCACCGCGATGCTCGCCTCGGCAAGATCCTCCGCTGTGGTTATTTTCTTTACCATTCCGCATACATCCTCGGTCGATCTTACATCACCGACATTCCTGACGATAACCTTTTTGCTTGAATTTTTTTTCAAAATTAATCGCCTCCCGGGCCAATTAACGTTATACTAGCAAAATATCCGCATAAGTCAATTTGTTTTATTCTATATTTGCTTATACCGAACGATCTCCGTTCGTAAAAAAGCAGGCTATGCGCCTGCTTTTCGATGCCACATATTCCAAACTACTTCATCATCGGAACCGGATAGTCGTTCGGTGTTGCCGGAAGCGCGATTGTTTTCACTTCCTGCAAGTTGTCGATCCTGTTCGCCTTCAGATATTTTCCGGACAGCGTGTACAGAATGTCTTTTATATACAGACTTCTTTGAACGCCGGTCCTGTAGCCGGTCCAATAACCATCCGCACTATCGGCATGGTCGATCTGGCCCCGGAGATTGAACCTGAACTTGTCAATGCTGAAAACATAAGCTCCGTTGAAAAATTTCGGATACTGCGGCGGCATAGGGGAATCGGGAGGGACCGGACGTATCATCATCTCCTGCTGCTCGAACGATATCCCCTGATCCAATACCTTGAAATTGTCCTGCGTGCTCACCGGGATCACAAGAAGATTCTTGTCGAGTGAGAACAGGAACGCTTTGTGCTCGTCTATGGCAATTGAATTGCTTGAACTGTTGCCGATAACATATTTATCAAGCTCTTTCGGATTTTGGACATCCGCGACATCGAACAGCGAAAGCTTGACGCCTCCGGTCACGCGGCCGTTCTCATCGCTCTCTTTTCCGATCCCGATCAAAGTCGTTGCGTCATAAGGATGCAGATAGCTCGAGAATCCCGGCACCTTGAGCTCTCCCAGGATCTTCGGATCGCTCGGATCCGACAGGTCGATCACGAAAAGCGGATCTGTCCTTTTGAATGTGACCATATATGCCCTGTTCTGCATAAATCTCACCGCATATATCTGCTCGCCTTTCGCAATACCTTCGGCTTGTCCGACGACCTTCATATCGCCATCCAGGACATATATATTGCTGTATGACTGGGTATCATCCGACCCGAACTGGGACCACGTCCTGTTCTTTGTCGTTGCGATCCTGAAATAGCCTGCACTCTCATCCATGGAAAACTGATCCAGGACCATCCCCGTCACGTCGCCGACGGCCTTATAGTTCAGATCTCCTTTGTCGATCGCGATCTTGTGGATCACGGTCCTTTCGAGCTCCTTGGAAATATCCTCATATTTCTGTTTCACGCGTTTTTCGATCTCTTGCTGCAATTCTTCCTCCCGCCCGGCAAAATCCTTTTCATATTTCTGCAATATCATCCCGATTTTATTCAATTTTTCTTCCGGAGAAAGTATATAGTTCTTGGTATTCTCTATTTCAGTGACCATCTCCCTGTCGCCCTGCGACAGCATAGGATAGATGTAGTCCCTCACCACTCCCATCATAATATCCGCCGTAAGCGCTTCTTCGCTGATCTGCTTGGTGTATGTTATATAGAAATTATCCTGCGAAACATAGATATTGTTCTGCGACTGATCCAAAAGGAACACTTCGCTCTTCACCTTTTCGGCCGCATCTTTTATATTGATCGAAGATACAGTCGTGTATGTATATGAATTATACGGGATATCGAAATAATATATATTCGAGCATCCCTTGCATACGATATCCTTTGCGCCATTGTTCTGGATCTCGCCCTGATCGATGATGATCGGCGCGATCATATCTTCGCTTCCCTTTGTCACCCTATATCCATAATAGGGATAGGTCGAAGTTACAAGATAGACATAGTCTCCGATCATCCTTGAATTCGCGCTGCTCCCCTCAAAATATAGGCTTCTCACTTCTTTCGGGCTATTCTTGTCGCTTATATCATAGACCTTGAGATAGGTGAAGCTTGTCCGTCCGATCGGCATAAGCACATCGCCCAGCGCCTTTTCGTTATTGAAATTCCATTTCTGCCCATAGACAGCAAGTTTGTCTCCGCTCAAATACATGCTCTGTGGAGCAGAATCAAGCTCTATCTTGGAAACAATTTGGGAATTCTCAGCGGGATAGGACTTTATTATAGAAACGGTGTTGTTCGTGATCGTATAGATATATTCTCCGTCGGTTTTCACAATGTCAGCCTCGTCAACGCCCGCAACCTGTACATTTGTCGTCGAATAGTCTCCGGTGCCGCCCGTTGGCGCGCTTTCCGGAGGCCTTGCCTCTCCCCACGTCGGAATTTCTGGAGAACTTATGGGAGACTCGAAATTCTGATTGGTAGCATCCTTCATCATGGTCTCCCTGCGTACCGTGCCATATGCTCCGCTCATCATCCCGAAAGAACTGCTTGCCATTCCCTCATCCAGGAACTTTTTCAGCTCCTCGGTTGATGCAAACTTCTTTATGCCGGTGTTCTCATTGTCCGAGATCACGCCTCCATCGCCATCACCGGTGCCGGGAGTGATGCCGATCGGGCCGCCGATCCAATTGATATTCGCAATAATGGCCAGACCCGCGGCCAATACGACGATGCAGACAAAAAATGCGACAAACATGGCCGATGCGCGGCTGTTAGTCCTCGTTTTTCTGTTTTTTCCCGGCTGGCCGCTTGCGCCTGCCGCGCCGGCTTGGCTGTTATTGTTTATCTTTTCGTTTCCCATGATAGTATATTTATTTAATTAGAAAAGCACTATGATCTTTGGATCACAATATGGACATAGATCCTTCTTCGCGATCTATAGGCTCTTTATTAAGAGCACAGCTCCAATGACGAACAGGATGAAAAAAATAAAGAAAAATGCCGGGACCATATCCTGCTTATTTTCGTTCTTTTTCATTTTTTTGTTTTAGTTTATTAATAAAAAATGATTTGATATTTTTGTGTTCCTCCATTCATTCCGTCCGCGCGATCGATCTATATTATATTACGAATCCGGCAATCTTTCGTAACATTAGCGCGATATTCTTCCCGTTTCGACAAGATAATCCTTGAGAGCATCTTGCCAGTCCCGAAGCTTGCTCAGCTTGGTGTTTATGAGAATGGAATAGTTCGGCCGTCTGGCTGGCGCGGGAAATTGGTCGGTGCCTACGGGCTGGATCCTGGGATCGAGCTTCGCAAGCTCGAATATCTTCTTTGCAAATTCAAACCAGCTGCACGTTCCACTGTTGGTGATATGATATATCCCATAAGGCTTTTTCGATTCGACGAGTTCTCTGACCTTCTCGGCAAGATCCTTGGCATAGGTCGGACTGCCGATCTGGTCGTTGACGACTTTGAGATCTTTTCCTTCCGAAGCAAGCCTCAGCATCGTTTCAATGAAGTTCTTTCCGCTTTTTCCAAAGAGCCACGACGTTCTGACGAGATAGTGCCTGGGATTGATATCCGAGATCATCTTCTCTCCGAGCAGCTTTGATTTTCCATATTCATTCAATGGACTCGCGGCAGGATGGTCCTCTGTATAGCCATCCTTATTCCCGCCATCGAACACATAATCCGTGCTGAAATGTATAAAAAGAGAATTTATTTCCTTGCAAACGCCTGAAAGATATCCGACCGCATAGCCATTGACCCTGTATGCGATCTCATTGTTCGTTTCGGCATCATCCACTGCAGTATAGGCCGCCGCATTGATGACGATATCCGGATTCAATTCGGTTATTTTTTCACTGACGTCTTCCTTATCGCCTATATCGATCTCATCGCGATCCCATAAAGTAAGTTCATGCAAACCTTTAAAAACTTCAATAAGTTCATGGCCGAGCATACCACGGCTCCCCAATATAAGAATTTTCATCTGATGGTCTTATTTATAATAATATCCGATCTACACCGACAGGCTTTCAACCAGCACCAGCATCGCATAGGAAAGAAGTATGACAATGAGCCCCAAAATGGCATATAACAGCATTTTTTTGGCTTTTGTCCGGCCTTCCGGCTCTCCCCTTGAGAACATAAAGAATATTCCGCTCATTACAAACACCAAAAGCGCAAGTCCGCCCATAACCTTGAGAAGCTCTTTGGCGGTATCATGAAGAACGATTCCCGCGGATTTTGTAAACTCCTTCAACTTCATCGATCCTCCGCTTCCTCCCGGAATTGGCAGAGGATTTACGGTTACAATCGGAGATGTACATGTATTCGTGTGGCCCGTCGTGCTTGTCACGGTCATGGTGTATGACAAATTCGAAGTGGGATATCCGAGCGTGTCTCCGCCGGAAGGAGGAGCGACAAGCCCCACGCCGTTGTTGATCGTTGCCGAGGCTGCATTTGTGCCGGTCCAGATGAGTGTTGTTCCCATGCCGGTCGTTATAGTGGTCGGAACTGCGGTCAAGGTGCATGTCGGAAGTACTCCGGGAGCGACATTCACTACCGTTGAACAATAGCCATCACCCAGAGCATTTGAGACTTTGATAGTGTATGTCGTAGTTGCCGCCGGAGCAACGACCCTCGTGCCACCGGGCAATGGAGCAACCCCTCCCGCCAAACCTGCATCCCAGACAGCACCAGTATAGTCGTAAGCAGCCCAAGTGAGTGTCGAAGTTTGGGGCGTAAGCGAAACGATATTGGGCGGAGTTGCCGTAAGCGTACAAGACGGAAGTTTTCCCGTTGTGGCCGAGCATGTGTTTGTCACACCGCTCCCGGATTGCAACGTCATTGTATATGTTATGGGAGGATTCACAAAAGTATCGATCGCAATAGATGAGGTTGCTGGTGTGTCAAATGGGGTCGGCGCCGGAGTTATACCAGCCACATTCCACGAATCCGGAACCGGCGTCGTGATCATCAGCGGGGTCGGCGATAGCCAATCTCTCGTAGTCCACTCAAGATCCACATCCTGTCCCATTGCAATAACACAAGGAGTTACAAACACGCCGGTATTCTTCTCCCTGCACTTCAAAGTACACTGCGGCTTAAGCTTCACTGTAACCGAGCAGGCATTTGGTACGGTCCCTGAAGGATTTGTCAGGTCCATCCAATACGTGTTTTGATACACTCCGACGGGCGGATTATAGGGAAATGGCCCTGTGGATCCGTTTGGAGGAATTGGACCGAATCCAACAAGAGTTGCACTAGTAGCACAGTTTGATGACGCCGTATAGGTGACGCCTTGATTTCTGATCGGTTCTGAAGGTGTTGCCGTCAGCGAATTGCATGTAGGAGGAACCCAGGTATTAGTACAGATTGCGGGAGTACATGAATCAGTTGTACACACATCACCGTCATTACAATCTTGCGTGGAATAACCGCATAAACCAGTGCCCGGATTGCACACTCCGTTATAAGTACGGATCAATCCGACACAACTATCAGCAGCACATACAGTAGGTGCTCCTATCAAGCAAGTTCCAGCGCCGTTGCATGTATCCGGATTAGTACAGGCATTCCCATCAGAGCAAGCACTGCCTGCAGGAGTCGGTGCTCCACTATTGCATGAGCCGGCGCCGTTGCATGTATCCGGATTAGTACAGGCATTCCCATCAGAGCAAGCACTGCCTGCGACGGTTGGCGCTCCCACGCAAGTTCCGGCACCATTGCATGAATCCGTATCAGTACAGTCACTTCCATCGCTGCAAGCTGTTCCAATGGGTTTTACAGGACAAAATCCCAAGCAACCATTAGCCTCTCCTCCGCACGCACTCGTACAAACAGGAACGCATATCGCATCCGCCTTGTATGGAAATACAAACATTAGACCTGAAAAAAACATGACAAACAAAAACGCGCTTGTTGCTTTATTTATCAAAAATAAATTCATCTCCATCCGGCATTTGATTTTAGACCCGAACTTTATTTTCATTTTTGTTTGATACTTATATTTTCTATGGCTTTACAAAAATATTTTCTATAACGACCATTATCGCATATGAGATCAGCACCAGAAAAAGTCCGGCAAGCGCCGCAACCAAAGCTTTTTTCGCCTTGTTCTTTGAATCAACATTTCCCGCCGACAGCATATACATTATTCCCGAAATCATAAGCACAAAAAGCGCGATCCCTCCCGTGATCCTGAGCAGGAACTTCGTGAGATCAAGCACGATGTCGATCACAGGCTTATCCATGAACATGATCTGCGCCTCGGCAAACAGCGGCATAAATGCGACAAAACAAACCACAAAAATCCAGGATCGATATGATTTATTTACATCCATTTAAATACGAAAGTGTTATATGCAATATTATACCACAAACATTTTATTTGCAAAAGGGAAGCGAAGGCTAGTTATGGTATATGGGTAGTCGTAAAGCTGAAAGTCCATAACGTCGAAAGTCAAAGGAGGTATACGGTATTAAGTATAATCAATGCGGAATTGTTCTATTGTTCTATTGTGATAATTCCCCTCTCGAGAGGGGACTTTAACAACATGGTCAAACAAAAAACCCACGAAATGCAGGAATATAATTCTTTAGTATTAAGCGAATCCATAACGACACACCCCTGAATCCCCTTGCCTACCGGCAGGAAATTAGAAATTTTATCCCCATTCCCCTCTTGAGAGGGGCTAGGGGTGTGTAGATCTGGAATTGTTCCATTGCTACATTATTCAAGTTATTGTTCGAGTGAAGCGGAGCGAAATCGAGAACTGTTCCAGAAGTACTTCTCGACTCTCCCGAGTACTCGGGGTCGCTCAAAGAATAATGCGCTTTTGCTTAAGTCCAGATTAATTTTAATTCACCGTGTAATCAAAATCCCTCTAGCTCCCTTTTTCAAAGGGAGAACGTATATTTCGCTTTAATACCCATAACTCGTCGCTCCTTTATCAAAGAAGGCTAGGTGGATTTGAATACATCCGTCTGTAATTGTGTGTTTTTAAATATTATGTTTTGTTTGTGATTTGTGTTTTTCTCTGTGGTAAAACAAAAAACCTGCAAGGTGCAGGAATATGATTCTATAGTATTAAGCGTATCTATAACAACACACCCCTGAATCCCCTCTCAAGAGGGGACTTTTTGGGTCAGCAGGCAGAATCGTCGCCACGGAGGAATATGAAAAAAGTCTTCACAAGTATGATGAGATCCAGGAATAAAGACCAATTCTCGATGTAATATATGTCCAGCTTCGCTTCGCGCTCAAAATCCAGATCCGAACTTCCACTGACTTGCCCCATTCCCGTGATCCCGGGTTTGATGGTGAGAAGCTTCCTGTGCCCCTTCTTGTATTGCGCAACCTCTTCCGGCTCATGAGGCCTGGGCCCGACAAGGCTCATCTCTCCCCTGAAAACATTAATAAGCTGAGGAAACTCGTCCAGCCTTGTTCTTCTGATGAATCTTCCGAATCGCGTCACTCTCGGATCGTTCTTGATTTTGAAAAGCGGACCGCCGCCGCGAAGATTGCGCTCGGCAAATTCGGGCTTCAGATTTCCCGAGCCGTCATATTTCATGTCATGCGCGTTTTTCACCATTGAACGGAACTTGAAAAGCTTGAACTTCCGCCCCTGAGCGATCCGGTCAAGGCGGGCAAAAACCGGCCCGTCACTGTCGAGCTTTATGATCAAAGCTATTATCAAAAAAAACGGAGAAAGGATCAAAAGTCCCAGCGAAGAAAAAATTATATCCGAGATCCTCTTCAGAACTTTCCCCCATCCGTCCAAAGGGGTCCGTTTAACCTCGATCAGAGTGACATCCGAAATGGTCTGCATCTCAAAAAGCGCCGCCTGCGCCTGGAACATATCCGGAACGAACTTGAAGCCGATGTTCTTCTCCTGGCAGAAATCCAGAAGCTCCTGGATCCTGTCTTTCGATATCTCCGACGAACAAAGGATTATTTCGTCGATCCCCGGATCCTTAAACGTCTCTTCGAGTTCCGCGAAATCGCACACTTGGAACTTTCGGACGACTTCATATCCGAGCACCTTGTTCGCCTTCACTTCTTTCTGGATGCTTCTCACGATCCCGTTCTTTCCGATGAGCACCAGCCTGTGATATCCGAGGCGGAGCTTGCGCGTGATCCAGCCCTGAAAAAATCTCATCGTCAGCCGTCCGATCACGACCATGGTGATCGCAAAGACCCATCCTGCAAAAAATATAAAACGGGAAGAGAACATCTCCCGCTGCATGAACGTCACGAATATCAGAACCATGAATCCCGCCGAAACTCCAACAATGATGTGGAAAACTTCCCTCCAGAATTTCCTGACGTTCCGCTCGCTGTATAGGCCCGAAAGCGCGAATATCAAAATAAAGATCGGCGCGACCGCAAAAATTATCTCCATGAACCTTTGAAACGGAAGATCAAAAACAATAGGCCGGAGATTCGAAAGTTCCGGCGTAAATCTCAAAGAATAGGCCATCGTGCCTGCAATGACGATCATCAGAAAATCAACGGGAACAAGAATGGCATTGAAAATCAGCTCCGACCTCTTCATAAAAAAACAGCTTAAAAGTGAATTAGCTTGTTGTAATAATTGCTTATGACCATATTTTTCATGCTAGAAGGAAAGACAGTGCGAACAATAAGCCGAATTCTGTTTTCCGACGCATTTTCACGCGCCGAAATGACAATCATCTATCTTGCCCCGGCATTGCTGCCGGGATCGAGCGAGCTACTTTCTCTTCGAGCTTCATACTGATTGCAGTTCAGATCTCAGCCCACGGTTTTTAGGCGCAGGCGTTTTTACTGAACTCCAAAATTTGAAACTCAAAGTTTGCTCTTGCACCAGACAGGGTTTACCATCAATTGCCGTCGCCGGCAATGAACGAATGTAGCCTGAATCAAACTAATGATCCGGACGCCATTCAACTTTTCACCTTTCATCCCGATAAATCGGGACTAGTATTGTCTCTGTGGCACTTTCCCTATCCCATCGCCCCTGCGACAGAACGGTTGCCGTTAGCAACTGTCTACTTCATAGAGGTTCACTATATGGGTGTTCGGACTTTCCTCCCCACAATAACTAATAACTCATAACCGATAACGAATAACAAAGTAGTAAAATTGTTATAAGTTAAAAGTGATTAGTTATCAATTATTGTGGGGCGATCATCTAGTCCGTACTGTCTTTATCTTTTAGCTCCTTTATTATATAAAATTTATCAGTTTTGTCAAGATGGGGATTTGTAGTGGCAAATCACGACTTTTCACTATGTGGGGAATTTAAACAATAGAATAACGAAACAATCGCAAATTCACACACCCCCGCCCCTCTCAAGAGGGGAGTTTCAGCAATAGAGCAATGAAACAATAGAACAATTCCGCATTAATTATACTCAATACGAAATACTCAATACCACATACTGATTCCCCCGCCCCTCTCAAGAGGGGAATTATAACAATAGAGCAATACGACAATGGAACAATTCTGCTTATATAAAATCCACGATCCTGTCCGCTTCAGTTTCCACCACTTTCCCTTCATATTCGCCGCTGTGAGCGGTCTCTTTTCCATAGCTCGGACGCTTTTGGTCGATGTGCAAATTCAAGAGATACTGCTCATCATTCTCTTTTATATACAGATGGTATCTGGGATATCCCGCGCCCGAAAGAACTCTCACATAGCTGTCGAAATGAGGCGCATATCCGCACGACCGGAGAAAACTGTTTATATTGTCTTTGAGATCCTGCTTGTATATTTTGATTACCATAATTGAGATTAGATTGATAATTGCATTCTAACACACCTCGACGTAAAATCAACAACTGACCATGGGTTCGCACCAACTGGATCAAGTTTTTTTGAAACAGCATCACGCAGCTCTCCCTCTGACAAGGGGGAGTTAGAGGGGGTTTCGCATTTCTGGATGATTTTTAACCCCTCCTAACCCCTGACTGCCGACAGGCAGTTCCCCTTATCAGGGGAGGTATATTTATCAGGCGTATTCCGGATAGACATTTACATATTTCCCATATTGTGCAATATTAAGTGCAAATGGACATTCAAATATTCGGAGGTAATTTATGAAAGATTGCAGTGAACAAGAGTTCAAGGTGAAAAAGATCGAAAAAGGGATCGTGATCGACCACATAAAACAAGGCCAATCGATCAACATCCTGAAAGTGCTGAAAATCGACGAGAAGCACGGGACTCCGGTCCTGGTCCTCATGTTCGTTCCAAGCTCCACGTTCGGCAAGAAGGACATCATCAAGATCGAAGACATCATCCTCAATAAAAAAAACATAAGCATAATTTCGCTCCTCGCGCCGGACGCCACCATCAACGTCGTCAGGGACTATGCCGTGATCGAAAAATACAGGGTCGAACTGCCGAGAGAGATCGAAGGGATCATCAAGTGCCCGAACCCGGGATGCATCACAAACACGAACGAACCGGCAACTCCCAAATTCTCGGTTGAACACGTTGAACGTGAAAGCGAAGATCAGGAAAACGGCGTGGAGCTCAGGTGCCTCTATTGCGACAACATAGTTCACGGGAATGAAATAACGAGGCTTCTGGTATAAGACAAAGAGCAAAAAATGCTCTTTTTTTATCTTGTGAATCACCCTGTGAGTCCTGCTGGACATCACAGGGCGTCTGGTGGTAATTTACAGCTCAAAGAGCCTTAACTGTTTTATGTCATCTTTTCTTCCTTGCTTTTCTATATATCTCTCTATTACTT
>JBAZUT010000024.1 GCA_041661265.1 Candidatus Paceibacterota bacterium
CCCAGTCCAAGTTCCAGGTATCTGTAGCCTGCCGCAACGATCTTCTTTCTCGAAGGCGTGAGTCCTGCTTTTCTGTAGGCTTTCATTCCTTCGCGGAAAACTTCGGGGGCGAGCATGAAAAGCTCTCTCTCGTCCGATCCGAACAGGCATTTTTCTCCGCAGGCATAGAGCTCTGTTTTGGGAGGTTTTCTCCCGATAGCGCTGCAAGCTTTCATTCCTTCCCTGAATTCTCCTTTCCGCAGCTGGGCTTTGGCATATTCGAAGATCTTCTCTTCCATCTCGCGCGGGGCGAAATATTTCAGGGGAGCGCCATAAAGCACATTCAGGATCTTGAGCGCGTGCTCCAGTTCATCTTCTTCGAGGCATTGGTCGAACAGGCCGAGGAGCCGGTCTTTTGCTCCCGCTTTGGCATAGGCTTCTATGCAGCTTCCATATAGGCAGTGGTCGAATCGGACACTGTCCCTGTAATGTCTGTCGCCTTCTGCGATAAGTTTTGCTTTCTGAATGCGCGTGAGGCTTTCGCTCGGGAATTTTTCTCCGGTATCTTCCCAGAAATATATTCCGAGAAGGATCTGTCCTTTTTCGATCAGAAGCTTTGCAATGCTTTTCAGTTTTTCCTTGTCGTGAAGGGCATAGCATGCTTCTTTTACGCCGATATGGCTTCTTTTCCTTATTCTTTGTTCGATATTTTCAACGTACTTGTCTATGAAATTCCTGAGCTCATCCTCGGGAGGTTTTACCCCGGCTTTTTCATAGCAGTTCAGTGCGATCAGCACGTATCCATTTTTCAGACAGTGGAGGCCAAGTCCCAAAAGCCTGATCCTTGCGCCCGCATTTTCATAACATCTGTGGGCCTTCATAAGGTCTCCGGACCCAAAGCTGAGATCTCCCTTGATGATCTCGCATTCCCTATAGGAAGGCGTAGCGCCTGCCAAGCGGAAGCTCTCCTCGGCGATGTGCGTTAAGCCCTTTTCAAGAGCCGCTCTTGCAAGCCGGATCAAGTTTCTTTTTGATCCCGATTCAACGAAACATTCAAAAGCTAAATCATATTCGCCATTGAATAAATGAACCTCTCCGTCGATAGATCTCGAGATCTTTTCTGCGTCTGATAACATCTTTCGCTCCTTCTGTTCTGCGATTATGAACAGAAGTCTTGGCGCATTCTCTATCACGTCAAAACTGCTGTTCGCAATTGAGCGACAAAGGATCGTAATATATTTCTCCGGGATTGTCAATACGGGACAATAAAAAAACAGGGGAGTTTCCCCGCTTGTTTTTAGAGCAATCTGGTGATGACTATGGTGCGCGCGATCCTTGTCGTGAAAGCGTCCGATGCGGAATCAACGGTTTTTTTGATCGATTCGGCAGTGTCGCTATGCCCGTTCTTTTTCTGAAAATCAGCTAATTTTTCCGATATTGCATCAAGTTCTCCGCATATCCGCCGCCCTTCCGGCATATCCTCCTGCGTTTTCACGTTGTTCATGCGGATCTGCAGCTCTCTGAAGTCGTGCATTTCCAGTAATCTGGAAATTTCCGGCGAATCGCTTGCCATTTGCGGCACATCGTACAATTTGTATATGTTCATTCCTCCATGTTCGTATTAAACGATTTACAGCAATTTTATATCATTGGTCTGAATTTGTAAAACGCATTTTGACAATATGCAATTTCAAGTAGTATTATTTATTCAGGAGGAAAGATTGATGAAAATTAAATTCTTAAGAGCATTTATTCCGGCTTTCGGAATTATTTTGCTTGCTGCTGCCATAGCCATGGACATGGGAATGAATCCATTTTGGATACAGCAAGGCTTGATCGTTTTGATCATTGCAACTTTTGGATCGCTGGCATTGGCAGTCAACAGACTGATAGACATAACCGAATTAACAAGGGATGTCCTGGTCGGTTCAACGATGGCTGCCTATCTGACAGGAGCTATTCTGAGCTTGCCGCACATTTTTCCGGAGGCAAAAATATTCCTTTTGGAAGGGCCTGCTGTGGCGATGGCCATTATAATAATATCGATTCTGTATCCAAGAAGTTGGAATGGCCTAAGCAAGATCTGACTAGGGGATAAACATCATCTCCTTTTTTTTATTTGCTTTAGACTCGGAAAGACAAGACTGTATGATTATGCTATAATGCGAGCATAGATATGATACTCCTGTAATACAATGCGCGAAGCTGCGTCTATGATATGTGAGGCCAACTCGAGGAGAAATGATAACAAAAAAACATGTCATTCTCAAAGACCGCCGGTTCGGCGGAACAAGTCTACATTCGGCAGGCGCATCTGTATAATTTAGGCATCTTAAAAAGAGGAGATGGCTATAGGCGGATCCAGTGCCTGTCCGAAGTAGGCGGGTTTGCAAATATGATCGGTCTATGGCGGGCTCATGCAGGCAGAGTCACAAAATGAAAACAGTCTCGTTTATTAATATGTAAGGCATCGCAAGCGATGCAATTCAAAGGTCGAAAAATTTGGATTTGCACAAGAAAGCCAGGATCATGAATTCAGATGATCCCAGCTTCATTTAAGAATTAATTGAAAATATTAAAAGGACAATATTATGATAAAAATAAAGACGATAAAAAAAATTATTGGAATGTTCGCTGTTTTTGCATTCATCGTAAGTCTGATGCCGGCGGCTGTAATGACCGCAAGCGCCGATGATAATGAAGCGAGCGATGACTCTTCCGATGCGGCGCAAGGCGAGGCCATCACTGCAAATGATATGCTTCACTTCCAGGTCAAGGTGAGATGGGGAAATGTCACGGGAGATCCTCAAAGCGTCGCACAGACGAATTTCAAGGGAAGCGCGACCGTTGACAATACGGCAAGAGTGAGTCTTGAAAATACTCTGAAGTTCGAAAATCACACAGCCGAAGCGGACAAGATCACCGAAGAGACGGCTACTAAAGTTTCCTGGAATTCGCTTATATACAGCGACTGGGACGGGGTTATGCTGACAGTTTCGGCTCCGGCCTCGAGTTTCGTTACGATAGATACTTCTCTCGATTCCGCAAGCGGTTATGTTTCGGGCGGCGCATCTTCATATCAGATCAAAAAAACCGCACAGGAATTATATTCAAATGACGGAGAAACATCAGTGGATGTCGGAAGTGGAAGAGAACTTGTGGTGAAAGGCTATAAAGTTTCAAAGCATCCGAGCTATTTTATGAAGGTGTTCTGGGGAAGGATCGATGCAAGCGGGTATGGCGAAGAATGCATTCCTACCGCAACAGTTAAATGCACGACTCCGCTTCTGAATGCGACGGGATCGTTCAAGATCGATAGCGGAGGAAAATTGAATTTGGTCAAAACTTTGCGTTTTGAATGGCCGGACAAAATAACGTCCAAGTCGAATACCGAGATCGACTGGCAGTCCGCTTTGTATGGCGGGATCGACGGGATTTTGGTCCATCTCAAACTGGATGCCGATACGCTTGATGCAAGCGATACGGTCACGATAAATTTCGATAAGCATGCCGCAGCCGGATTTCCGAAATCATTCGGCATCGTTGATCTGTATCACAACGGGATCACAAAATATGTGATCGATGGAACGAACGGTTATGGCGTCGCGTTCGAGGTATGGAAGAAGCCGAATAAATCTGTCATAAAAGTGAAAGGCAAGCCGACCGTCTATGTCATTGAAGATGGCTTAAAGATGCCGATCCAGTCGCCGACAGTGCTTGCCAGCAATGGACTGAGCTTTGCCGATGTTGAAGAAGTGGATCAGGAAGAGGCGGACACCTATTCTGACGGGGAGCCTCTGAACTATGCGGATGGCACTATGGTGAGAGAATCTGACAGGCCGGAGGTCTATGTCGTTGCAAACGGCCAGAAGAAGCATATTCTTGACCCGATAGCGTTTGCGGACCTCGGATACAATTGGAACAATGTTCTGGTTGTCGCTCCGAAGTCGCTTGGGATCTTCAGCAATGCCGCACCGATGAATTCGAATTCAGCCCATCCGGAAGGCGCGCTGATCAGAGTTGAAGGCACGAATACCGTATATGTCGTTGAGGGCGGAAAGAAAGTTCCGATCTCAGACATACAGCTTTTCAATGCCAGGAAATATGATTGGAACAAGGTCCTTGTCATAAAAGACAAGCAGGCCAAAAAATTCGATGTTTCAACTCAGCTCACGTATCCGGACGGAAGCCTGATAAAGGATAATTCCGGAAAAGTCTATGTCGTAGATCATGGAAAGAAAAGATGGATCAGGTCGAGCGAGGATTTCAAAAAAGGCGGATTCAAAGAAAACAAGATCGTGAGCGTCGATAGTACCGCATCAAACCAGCTTCCTGCGGGCGATGACGTGGTTGCCAATGACGTAGATTAGGAAATAGCAATGGAATACTCCCGCTTCTGCGGGAGTATTTTTTTATGTCGAGGAACATATTTTACAAATAAAAATATTGTGATAAAATCATCGTAGGGTGATAAATTGAAGTTTCTCGAAGAGATAAGATGCAAAATTTGCGAATTTGCGGCGAAGCCTGAAAATTTTCCGGATATAGAAACAAGGAGTTTCTTAAAGGAAGATTTTTACGGTCTGTCGGGCGCAAGTAAAGCGATTTTGAGGAAATTCGGGCACGATATCGCCAGCATGGAATGTCGTTTGGCGCTTCATGGAAGTCTTCTGATATGTCCCATCTGCGGAAACACCGGACAGTTTGATCTCAAGGCTCAGACAGCATAAAATGTAAAATAAATAAAAATAAATAAAAAATAAAACATTCATTCGCCATCCGGCGAGACGCAATCAATCTTTAGGTGCGACGCATAGTCCGCCTATATTTTTTATCAAATTTTACAGGACGATCGCAGGGGAATTGCCGGTGCGGTCATCGCATAAAATGTGTTGACAAATAAATATTTTATGCTAATCTTTATTAAGTAAAATAAATCAAAAAAGCATGACTGACAACAATTTTGACAAGATAAAAAAACTGATAAAGATCATCGGCGGAAAGGTGATCATTGTTGAAGATGGAAAACCGACCATGGTGATCATAGACGTGGATGAATATGCCAGGGTCAATGATGTCAAAAATGATTTTTCAAAGAGGAAGGAGGCGGAAGGGAATTTGGAAAGGATCAATCTGGATATAAATGTCTGGAAGAAAAAACAGGAAGAAAGGAGATTGAAGCAGATCGAAAATAATCTGAATTTGGACTGCAGGAAAGAGTTTAGGGCCGAAAAAGCGGCAGATAAGACGGATGAAGAAATGGTCGTGGAAGGGCTATAAAAACATTTCGGGACTGACTATTGACAATTTTGTTATATATGTGTAATATAGGTATATAACTTTAAGAACCAACAAATCAGTTATTCCGTATGGTTGAACGGCCGAGGGTCTTGTCAAATTTTTTATGTGTGCTAGAATGAATTGTATTGTTAAAAATAGCGTTAATAAGAAAGTATTTTATTTTATAAATTAAATAATTTATTAAGGCGGCGTCAGGCTGTCTTAATCGAAGGAGAAATATAAAAATGGCAGAACTATTTGATAGGTCAAAACCACATGTTAACGTCGGCACAATCGGCCATGTTGACCATGGAAAAACAACTTTGACCGCAGCTATAACCAGCTGTCTAGCCGGAGCCGGAAAAAAGTCACACAAGGTAAATGTTGATGATCTGGATAAGGCGCCGGAATCAAAAGCCAGAGGCATTACGATCGCCACTGCTCATGTTGAATATGAGACAGACGCGAGACATTATGCTCATGTTGATTGTCCGGGACATGCCGACTATATAAAGAACATGATCACAGGCGCAGCCCAGATGGACGGTGCTATTTTGGTCGTGGCGGCAACTGACGGTCCTATGCCTCAGACCAGAGAACACATTTTGCTCGCAAGGCAAGTCGGTGTTCCTGAGATCGTTGTTTTCATCAACAAGGTGGATATGGTGGATGATCCTGAACTTATTGATCTCGTTGAGGACGAAGTCAGGGAACTTTTGACGAAATATGAATTTGACGGTGCAAATACTGCTATTGTGAGAGGTTCAGCTCTCAAGGCTCTTGAATGCGGATGCGGCAAAGAAGAATGCGCAGCTTGCAAACCTGTTCTTGAACTCACCAAGGCTTTGGATGAAAGAATTCCGCAGCCGAAGAGAGAAACAGACAAACCTTACCTTATGCCTATTGAAGATATATTCTCCATTGAAGGAAGAGGAACTGTCGTAACCGGAAGGATCGAAAGAGGCATTGTCAACCTGAACCAGGAAGTTGAACTGGTCGGGATCAAACCTACCAAGAAAGTTGTCGTAACCGGAATTGAAATGTTCAATAAGCAATTGGACAAGGGCCAGGCCGGAGACAATGCGGGAATCCTGCTCCGAGGCATCAAGAAGGAAGATGTTCAAAGAGGCCAGGTTCTGGCAGCGATCGGATCCATCACTCCGCATACCGAATTTTTGGGCGAAGTTTATGTTTTGACGAAAGAGGAAGGCGGAAGACACACTCCTTTCTTTACAGGATACAAACCTCAATTTTATATCAGAACTACCGATGTTACGGGCGAGGCAGCGCTTCCTGAAGGAACTGAAATGGTTATGCCCGGAGATACAGTGAACCTATCGATCAAATTGATCGCTCCGGTGGCCATGGAAGAAGGAATGAGATTTGCGATCAGAGAAGGCGGAAAAACTGTAGGTGCGGGCGTTGTTACGAAGATCATAAAATAGGAAGATTCATTCTTCTTATTTTTTGCATAAAAAATCACTTTTTTATGCAGACGAAAGATAAAAATTCATTTTTTTATCCCATAAAATAACTAAAGTTCATATAGATAATAAATTTAACTCACTTGGACCTAAATGACCGATAAAAAGAAACAGGAAAACAATGAGACTAAAACGAAGATCAGGATAAAGATCAAGGCCTATGATCATAAGATCATAGATCAGTCCGCAAAGCAGATTGTGGAGACGGTTTTGAGGAATGGCGCTACTGTCAGAGGACCGGTGCCTCTTCCTACAGAGATAAGCAAGCTGACCGTAAACAAATCCACTTTCGTGCACAAGGATTCACGTGATCAATTTGAAATGAGGATCCACAAGAGACTCGTTGACATAATTGAACCGAATCCAAAGATCATCGATGCGCTGACGAATCTGAATCTTCCGGCGGGTGTATTCGTTGAAATAAAGATGTAGTTGTAAATGAACTGTTAAAATTAAAATTTATTATATGCTAGTTTAAGTACTGGTACTGGGACTGTGAAACAATCGAGTTCCGGGAAAGTTATGAGTACTTAGTATACTGAATTAGCCAATGAAATCGGATTAAAACGGTTATGGTTGGCTGAATGTCCGGTTTTTTTATTTGTTTATCAGATTGATTAATTTATATATATTATGAAATTCATATTAGGAAAAAAAATTGGAATGAGCCAGATATTCATCGGCGAAGGGGAAAACAGAAAGGTTGTTCCGGTCACTGTCATTGAAGCCGGACCTTGCGTGGTGACACAAGTTAAGACGGTCGAGAAGGACGGATATAGGGCGGTACAGGTGGGATTCGGAGAGAAGAAAAGCATAAACAAGCCGATGGCAGGGCATTTGAAAGGTCTTGGAAAATTCAGATATCTTGCTGAATTCGAACCTGAGGAAAAGGCGGAATATAAGGTCGGTGATAAGATCGAACTTAGCGTGTTCGCTGAAGGCGACAAGGTGAAGATCGTCGGAACGACAAAGGCGAAAGGATTCCAGGGGCCGATGAAGAGACATGGTTTCAGGGGCGGACCGGCATCTCACGGACAGAAGCACAGCAACAGAAAGCCGGGCTCGCTTGCATCGAGAAGAACCGGAAAAGTTGCCAAGGGAAAAAGGATGGCCGGAAGAATGGGTGCGGATAAACATACACAGATCAGTCTGAAGATCGCGGAAGTGGATAAGGAGCGCGGATTATTGCTTGTGAAAGGATCCGTAGCCGGAAATCCGGGAGGGTTGCTGAAAGTTTTAAGCGAATAGAAAGGTTAAATTTAATAAAGATTAAAATATTTTAAAGATATGCCAAAAGTAAAAGTATACAACATAGAAGGAAAGGAAACCGGCGAGATCGAGCTACCTAAGAGGATCTTTGACCTCAAGGTCAATGATAATCTTGTGCATCAGGCGGTTGTTGCGCAATCGGCCAATTCCAGAGAGGCCTTCGCGCACACAAAACACAAAGGCGAGGTCAGAGGCGGAGGAAAGAAGCCATGGAAACAGAAAGGATTGGGAAAGGCGAGGCACGGATCCATCAGATCTCCGATATGGAAAGGCGGAGGCATCGTTTTCGGACCCAGACCTGACAGGAATTTTACGAAAAAAATAAACAAGAAGATGAAGATGAGAGCTCTTTTTATGGTGCTTTCGGGAAAACTCAGGGACAATGAGATCGTTGTCGTTGAGAATTTCAATTTAGAAAAGGCATCGACCAAGAAAATGGAGAACATTCTGAATAAACTTCCGCTTTTGGGCAAGGTTGTGATATCGCTCGATAAGAAGAATGAGAACATCATCAATTCGGCAAAGAATATATCTTATGTAAGCTTTGTTGCAAGCAATTCGTTGAATGTGGTTGATCTTCTCAGCAATAAGACGCTTCTTATTAACAAAGAGGCAATCAAGGATATTGAAAAGACGTATAAGCATGAGTTTAATATTAAAAAATAGTAAATTATATATATGGGAATTTTAGATAAGATCAGAAAGAAAGAAGACAAAACGGAAGGCGTAAAGGCCGTGGCCGCTCCTTCAAAGGCGGTAAAAAAGGATTCCAGGAAGGCGGCAAAGAAAACCGAGACTAAGAGCGCGAAGGCGGAAACGGCGGAAAAAAAGCCGGCTGTGAAAGAGACGGCAAAAAAGAAGAAGGCGCCCGCAAAAGAAAATACGCCGCTCGCGCATTTTGACCTCATTAGGAGGCCGCATATCTCCGAAAAGGCTTTTTATTCGGGAGAAGAGAACAAGTATGTTTTTGAGGTTGCCAAAAGCGCCAATAAGACCGAAGTGAAAAAAGCTGTTGAAAATATATACCATGTTTCCGTTGAGAGGGTGAATATGATAAACGTGCCTTCAAAAACGAAAATGTATAAAGGCATTCCGGGAGAAAAGAGCGGATTTAAAAAAGCGATCGTAAAACTCAAAAAAGGAGAAACGATCGATGTTATCGAGGGAGTTTAATTAATTGAAAGTAATTTAAGCTAATATGGCATTAAAAAAATATAAACCAACGTCACCAGGAAGAAGAGGAATGCTCGGATATGATTTTTCAATGTTAGATAAGACAAAGCCCGAAAAGAGCCTGCTTGCTCCGAAAACAAGCAAGGCCGGACGCGGAAGCCTCGGAACGATAACCACAAGGCACAGAGGCGGAGCGGTCAAGAAGAGATTCAGGATCATTGATTTCAAAATGAACAAATTTGAGATACCTGCAAAGGTTGCATCTATTGAATACGATCCGAACAGGACCGCAAGAATAGCTCTACTTGCATATGCGGATGGAGAAAAGAGATATATTATCGCACCGGACGGGCTGAAGAAGGGCGACGATATCATCACATCGCAGAATGCGCCTATAAAGCTCGGAAACAGGCTGCCTGTCAAGAAAATTCCGGTCGGTTCGATCATATTCAATGTTGAAATGTTTCCGGGCAAAGGCGGACAGATCGCAAGATCTGCGGGAACTGCAGCAAAGCTTATGGCTATCGAAGGCGGACTCGCTCATATCGGACTTCCTTCGGGAAGGGTCATGCTGGTCAGCGAGGAAGCATTTGCGAGCATCGGCCAGGTCAGCAATCTGGACCACAATAAGGTCGTTATCGGAAAAGCGGGCCGCGCGAGATGGATGGGAAAGCGTCCCGAGGTCAGAGGTTCTGCCATGAACCCCGTTGATCATCCTCATGGAGGAGGAGAGGGCCGCCAGCCGATCGGCTTGAAGCATCCGAAGACCCCATGGGGCAAGCCGGCGTTGGGATATAAGACTGTAAGGAAGAAAAAGAAGAAATTGAAACAGAGAGTTGAAAAGGAAGTGCCAATAATTACCAATTAAATTTATAACATATGTCAAGATCGCTAAAAAAAGGACCTTATGTTGATCAGAGGCTTCTGGAAAAGGTGAAGAATATGAAGGCAGGAGACAAGACGGCCATAAAGACCTGGGCCAGAAGATCGACCATTACGCCTGAAATGGTGGGATATGTGTTCGGAGTCCATAACGGAAAGAGCCATATCGAGGTTTTTGTCACTGAAGACATGGTCGGACACAAGCTGGGAGAATTTTCGCTGACCAGAAAGTTTACGAAGCATGGCGGAAAGATGCAGAAGGAACAAGAAAAGGAAGCGGCAGACAAGGAAGCGGCAAAAGG
>JBAZUT010000025.1 GCA_041661265.1 Candidatus Paceibacterota bacterium
TAAACCGGTATGCTTAAGGACAAGAAGAGACGATCGTATTGCGAGTGGCTCAAGGCCATTGACACCTTAGTCTCTTCTTCCTGCCCTTAAGTATACACTATTATCCCTATCTCCTTTATATGACATAAACGAAAGGCTCCTGCGCTCTCATCAATTTCCTCCAGCCATGCCCGGTTATGTTCACCGCATAATGAATGTCTATTCCGGCATTCAGGCAATCTTCAATGACTTTGACATAGATAACTGTCGGATCCAGCAGAGACTCTCCGTAAGTCCTGCCGTCAGAAAGCGGGGTCAGATAGCCTCTTGGAAGCTTGCCGGCAATCTTTCGGGCAAGCGTCAGGCCATTAGCATGAATCCCGGAGCTTTCAAATATCACTATCGCGTCACCATTTTTGATATTTGCCTTGATCAGCTTATTTTTGGGCTTCGCAATTCCCACAGCGGAACCGCTCAACACAACCGTTCCGGGAATTATTATATCCTTAAGCGTGGGAGTTTCTCCGCATCCCCAAGCGCACCCGGCCATATTGCATGATTTTTTCCATCCGATTATCAGTTTTTTGCTTCGTTTTTTATTTTTCACCCAATCTGAGTTTCCCAATCCCAGATGCATGGCAGTTGCTATGGGCATGATCCCGAGAGTTATCATGTCGTTAAGGATCATTGCAAGAGTATCTTGCGCGATCTTGTCGTCATAGCTCTTTCCGGTAAGCTCGAACATTGCATCTGCAACAAGACTTTTTGTTCCAAGCCCCTCTTCAACAAAACCGAGATAATATTCTCCCATGTCTATAACATAGACACTTTCTCCTCGGCTCATTGAAAGTTCCTGAATTCCAAAACGCCTGATATTTCCCGCC
The DNA here is from genome assembly GCA_041661265.1 of Candidatus Paceibacterota bacterium. NCBI lineage: Bacteria > Bacillati > Minisyncoccota > Minisyncoccota bacterium. The sequence continues at coordinate 864 of JBAZUT010000025.1, forward strand.
GTTTCTTTTGCTGATTTTTGTGCCATTCTTTTAAACCAGTCCATGTCGGAATAGACCACGCCCGTTCCTGCATATGTCATTCCGGTTTCTTTCTTTTTCTTCATTATTTACCTCCGTACTGTATTTCAAGGCCATTTCCTTGATATAAAGAGATTATCATAAAGTTGGAATTGGTCAAGAAAAAATGATCCGGACATAAAAAAATCCCCGATTCATTTTCAGGGATATGCTTTTCATTTCACCTCCTAAGTTTTCAATTCTTTATTTCGTTTTCGATGCACCACGCATATGCGTTTTGCAACATTTTCATCCATGGACTGGCCTCCAGATCTTTCCAGTCTTCCGGCATCCACGGCCAATGCTGCAAAAGGAATGTACGATCCACCGCATGCCCCATCATGGCAAGATGCCTGCCATCAGGCGTGCATAGCGCGGTCATTCCCCTGGGACTGCCATTGCAATTGAGCGGATACTCTTCCGTGATCCTGCCCTTTTCATCCACGAATCTGAGCGGCGCCAATCCTTGCTTTTCGATAAGTTCCAGTAATTCCTTATCCGGGAAAAATAGCCGGCCTTCGCCATGCGCATTCCATATTCCAAATCTCGAACCCTCCATGCCTCTGAACATTATCGCGGGACTTGGGAGGATCTCGACCGTTGAGAACCTCGATTCGAAGCGCTGAGATCTGTTGCCGACGAATCTGGGCTGTTTTTCATCAGGTATTCCCTGCCATGGAACCCATCCTATGAGGGGCATCAGCTGGCATCCGTTGCAGATTCCAAGTGAAAAGGTGTCGGATCGCCTGTAGAATTCTTCAAACTGCGCTTTCAGCCCGGGATTAAACTTTATCACAGCTGCCCAGCCCCTCGCCGCGCCGAGAACGTCTCCGAAGGTGAAGCCACCGACGAATATTATCCCTCTGAAATCTCTGAGATTCGCGCGTCCTTCGGCAAGGTCGCTCATAGCCACATCTACGGCATCAAATCCTGCGAGCCATGCTGACTCTGCGGCTTCTCTGTCGCCATTACTTCCTTCTTCCCGGATGATGGCGATCTTCGGCCTGTTCTTTTTTCTCCTTAGAGAAGCTGGCGTCTTTTTCGGTTCAAATGTCAGCCTGTATGGAGGCGGAGTGACCAGCCTTCTGTTGACGATCGCTTCTTCGCGGACGCATTCGGGATTCGCCTGCAGCATTTCTATTGCCGTGCTGGTTTCTTCCCAGATGTGCCGGAGCGCCGTCATCTCTTCATCCAAAACCAAAGTTCCATTGTGCCTCACTTTGATCCTGCCGCCGTATTCCGTCACGAAGCCGATCACCTGCGCCGGTATTCCTTTGGCCTTGAAAAGCTTCATCACTTCATCCGGATCACTGCATTCGATCACCAGTCCCGGTTCTTCGGCAAAAAACGTTTCAAGCGGTCCGCTGCCGTTGTATATGGAAATATCCAACCCTACGTTTCCCGCAAAGGCCATTTCCGCAATTGTGACAATCCGTCCGCCGTCGCTCACATCGTGGATGGAGCTTATAAGATCCTTTCCGATCGATCTTTGCACCGCCTTGAATGTCTTCTTAAGCAGTTCAAAATCCGTAAGATCCGGACACTCATCGCCCAATTGCTCGAGGACCTGTGCCAGGATCGAACCGCCGAGGCGATTCTTGCCTTTTCCCAGATCCACAAGGATCAGCGTATTTCCCGGTTTCTTGATGTCTGCGGTAATGCTTCTTGTTGCATACTTCATTGGCGCGAAAGCCGAGATGATCGATTGGCCCGGAGCCGGTATCGTTTTCTTGGTGATCCCGTCCAGCAATTCAACTATGGCAGCCATGGAAAGGCTGTCCTTGCCTCCGATGATCGCCTGATGCAATTTTTCCAGCATTTCATCCAGGGAATCGATCGCATCGCAAAGCCATGCTCCTTCACCCGGAAGTTTCGCCGCGAGCATCCAATTGGCGAGGAATTTGATATCCTCGAATCTGGTGATCTTCGCTCCGCACAAGTTGAGAATGGCTTCTGCGACAGCCAGCCTCACCATCGCCTCAGGCGAAATGAGCCCCTTGATGGGCTGTTCGCCAATACTTATGGCCACGCCCCTATTATCCAAAACGCTCTGGACTATAGCCGCGTGATCGCTGAGCGGCAGATGATTCGGCCCGATGCATTGCTGCCTGGTAACTTTCGCGGTAACGCAACGATCGACCTTTCTTGTCAGGAATCCCTTGGAACAAACCGACGGATGACGCAAAACCAAGTTGAATGCTTCAAACACGGTCATATCCTCCGGAATCTCCAGAGGCCTCAAGTCTTTCGGAATTCTCCGGAAATCGAATTTCTTCTGCGGAAGATCGCTCAGAATCTTATCTAGCGGCAGATTTACGGGAGTCGAACCGTCAGTCTCGTCATAGAGAATGATCATTCCATCACCCGTGATCTCGCCTATAACAGCACACGGAACTTTCTCACGCTTCGAGATCTCCATAATGACGGGCAGGTCTTCCGGCCATATCAGAATGCCATATCGTTCCTGGGATTCATTGCCCCAATTCTCAAGAATTGACAGGCTTACGTCGCCTATTGGAATAGAACGCACTCTAATTATCGCTCCGGCCGGATCAACAAGCTCTGTAATGGCATTGCAATTTCCTCCCGCGCCTTCGTCCTGTATCACGATGATCGGATTTTTGTCCCCGAGCTCGACGCAAGCTTTTATCAGCCTGTTTACGCGCTGTTCCATTTCCGCATCTCCGCGCTGTACGGCGTTGAAATCCAGATGTATGGCATTCTGTCCCTGTATCATCGAACTTGCCGCCGATCCGCCCATGCCGATCCTGTATCCGGGACCGCCAAGGTGGACTACTAACATGCCCTTTTTAGGTTTTCCTTTCTCAATATGAACGTCGATTACGCCTCCAACACCGCCCACCCACATGATAGGCTTGATCCATGACCGATCTTCGGATTCGTAAGTACGGGTAACTCCGCCAATAACAGGAGTGCCTATACAATTTCCATATGCGCTTGTTCCGTTACTGGCTCCAATCATTATTTCCAGACCCGTTGCCAGATTCTCCGGATGGATCCAATATCTTTTTTCCCACGGAAGGATATAGTTAGGAATAAACAAAGATCCGCTGCAATATCCTGCAAACACTGCGCCTGCTATACCTCCTCGTCCCGCGCCAACTTTCTTGTCGCGTATCATGCCGCCGATTCCGGTTTCTGCTCCAAAGAACGGTGCAATGCCGGTCGGGTAATTATGCGTTTCCGCAGTCACTACCTGATGACAAAGCTGAATAAACGGCGAGAATGAACTCACGGTTGTGGGATCGATCGGAAGCAATGTTCTGACTTTTCCTCCGCGGATCACTGAACCCTTGAAGGCAACAACTGCATTTCCCGGATTTCTTTTCCATGGCGCCTTTATCGCATCCATAAGGCTATGCCCAAGCGGCATTCCATCGATGCTTATCTCGCCGTTGAAAAGATTGTGGCGCGCGTGTTCGGAAAATGTTCCCGCGGCCAATTGGAATAATTCCACGTCCGTGGGGTCCCGATGCAGGACATTGACGAACAGGTTATAGCACATCGTGATATCCTGTTCATCCATTCCGAGCCCGAGTTCGATGTTTATGGCAACCAATTCCTTGATCCCTTTTTCGATCAAAGGAATGATCCTTACCGGAGCCGGCTTTAAACCCGACTCAAAACTTTCCAAAGGCTTCGGATATCTCGCCTGGGTCATCCTGTCATAGAACATCGCCAGGAATTTTTCTTCTTCCTCGCCGGTCATTCTGACAGGAATGCCGAGGCGCGTTGAATATTCCAGGCGCGTCACCTTTTCCAGGGTGCAATCGCGGCATATATTGACCGCTCTTGTGGACCATGCTGTTTCGAAGTTCAGCCTCGGGCCCGCTTCCAGCACAGTGGGACATTCCGAAACGAATGACTCTCGGCTGAAATTAAACGGCTCATATGTCGCTCCAAGAATGTATTCCAGGACTCCTGTCTCTTTTTTGCTGAGCGGAGCTTTTGTTTCAACATAGAAACACCACTCCGTCATCATTTTCTTAAGGTCCCAGGCCGGTCTTTTCGATCCGTCCAATAGGATCTGGCCTATCTTGCCGGGATCAAAGAACCTCCTGTAAAATTTCTGTATCAATCTTTCATCCTCCTTTTGTTTAAAGATCAACCGGACCTTCCGATCCAGTCATAGCACAATACTAGAGTAAACCGGGATAAAAATCAACATCAAAAAAGATCGGACCGGAAACGCCGGCCGATCCCTGCAGAGATCGGATAAACCGCATTCTTTATCACTTTTTGATATAGATCCTCTCCGAAACCTTATTGAAATGCCAGTTCTCTTTCCATCCCAGATCCTCCAGGCCCGCATCATATTTTTCTGATCCGAGCGAAATAGCTTTTTTCAATTTCACCAGTATCGTATAGGTGCTGAGATCGGGATAATCCGCTTTATTGATCCCTGCGTTTATCCCGACAAATGTATCCCTGTATTCAAACGCCAGACTCACCGCTTCCAGTTTGCCCTTGATAATAAAAGACAGCATATGGAACTCCAGATCCAGTTCCAGAAGATCGCGGAATATCTCCCTTCGATGCGGTTTTAAAAACGAGCATTGTGCGCCGAACATTTTTATATTCAGATCCATCATCGACTCAATATCTTCAAATCTATTTTCCATTATTTCAATACCCATCGAATCGACCGCGTCATATCTTTTTTTGATCTTTTTGATCTGCCTGGCCTTGAATATCTTTTCGAGATATTCATCAAGCGTCTTTATCCCGCTGAAGTCAGCAATATATTTATGCTCAAGAACATCCAGGGACTTTGTGAAAGGATCCTCTCCGATAATATCTTCAAGCCTTGCAGGCTTGTCCAGCATTCCATAAAATTTGGAAATGTAGCTGTCATATCCGTTCTTTATGAAGATCCGGTTGTCTTCCATAAAGCATCCGCCGAAAAATTCGTAATATTTTTTTTCGGTATTATACTGGAGCGGCATGAGTCCGATGGGCGTTCCATCCAGGCTTGCTACATAAAAACTCAGCGGGAAAGCGAAATATTTATAAAAACAATACCGGAAATCCCAGTTGTCATAGATATTTTTTCCATCGCTAAATTCATTCCAAATGTCTTTGGCTTTTTGGATGTCGCTTATGCACTCGAATTGTAAAACTCTGTTTTCTGTCATGAGCTTAGATTATACCCGCCTGTAAATGATAATAGGGCGGCCTGTTCTTGTATCTGCGGATCGCCATTCTTATTATTTCTTCGATGAAATCTCCATATTCCAGTCCAGTGAGCATGGCAACGCTTGGAACGCAGTCCTTGATGTTGATCGAAGGATTCGGATTTAATTCAAGAACATAGGGATTATTATTCTCATCAACGCGTATCTCCACTCTTCCATAGTCATGGCAATCGAGAATGTTGTATGTGTCGAGCGCGATTTCGCTGATCAGAGTTTCGAGCTTCTTGCTTATATCCTTGGGCGGTCTTTGAACGACTATGCTCTTATAGATTGGATCACCCGTCCACTTTGCTGCAAAGGGATAGATGTGCCAGTATCCTTTCGGCATTTTGTGGAAAAGAGATCTCGAAAGAGGAAGGACTTTCAGGTCGTCCTCCTCGCTTCCGAGAATTGAAACGTCATATTCATCCCCTTCTATGAATTCTTCTATGAGGGCGGGGCGCCCGATTTCAACCAGGATCTTTTTCAGCTCCCTGTCCAATTCTTCCCGATTCATGACCACGGAATCATTCGTGATCCCTATCGAATTGTCCGCATTGGCCGGTTTCACGATAAGCGGATAATCAAAATCGTCCCTGAGCTTGTCAGTCATCTTGAACATATAGTCCCATTTCGGGGTCGGGATCTTGTGATAGTTGAGAAGCTTCTTGACCCTTATTTTGTCGATGCAAAGCCCGAGAGTAAAAGGATTCGATCCTGTGTAGGGGATCTGCAATGTGTCGAGGATCGACGCTGCATGAGGCTCAAGAAGGCTGGAATTGTTTATCCTCTCACAAACGTTGAAAACAAGATCAACCTCGCTTCTTCTAAGGTCGTTGAAGGCCTTCGGAAGGTTGTTGAAGTCAAAAAAACTCACCCTATATTCACGCTCTTTCAGCACCTTCTCGATATTCAATCCGACCGCCGTGAGCTCATTTTCGACAAGCAACCCATTGGACTTCTTGTCGTATGCATTACACGCTATGCCAATATGCAGATTCCTCTGATTCTCCGTCATCATGCCTCTTATCTTTTCGATCTTATATCCGCCGGTAGAAATTCCGTTCTTCAGCGTCGAAAAAGAAAAATGATCCTTTCTGGATGTCTTTCCGATCGAAGAAGCCGAATGGAACCTGGATACCTCGAACTTTATATATTTTGTCGCCTCCTCAAGATTATCCTGCGCATCCAGAAAATTATCTCCGGAAACGGTTATCCATCCCAAATATTCATATCCCTGCGGCGGAACAAGAACTGTGTCGCCCGTTTCCTTGAAAAACCTTATCTCCTCGACATATTTTTTCTTCTTTATCTCGGGATCCACGTCAAGCTTTGAGATTATCCCGGAACTTTCCGACAAAAAATCTTTCGAAACGACATATTTAAATGGTTCTTCCGGTTTTTTTATCCTCGGAATATAAACGCCCAGCGCGATCTTCAAAGCATTCTCTATGAGATCGACCTGCCACGCCTTCTTTACCGTTGAATATATCTCGTCTCCGCCCATACGAAGATTGACTTCGATAGGGACCGGACCTCTGCTTCCCATTTTCGCCTCCAAATGGATACAGCCGTTCTGAACGGATAATTTCTCCAGGATCTCGTCCGCCATGCGAGAGATCTCATTCTGATCTTTTTCCGGAAGGTTGGACGGGGTCGATCTTCCGGTCTCAATGAAGAACGGCTCCTTTGTAATGCTATTATCCGAAACTGAACAGAATTTTATCCTGCCATTTTGCACAAGTATATCGACATCCACCTCGTCGCCGTCAATGTATTCCTCGACCATAACACCCATTCCATCAGAAAGCGCAGATTCTATGGACGCTGAAATTGAATTCCTGATATATTTATAGCTTTTTTCAAGTTCTTTCTTGCTGTTAACTTTTATAACATAGGCGCTGCTTGATCCATAAACAGGCTTTATGACCATCGGAAAATCAAAAGCGGAAACCACATACTTTATATCCGAATCGGATTTGATCAGCTTATATTTCGGCACCGGGAGATCATTCTTTTTGCAGAAATCCCTGAAAAAGAATTTATTCCTCGCCCGCTGGGCGATGGCGAAAGGGATCCCGATCAGATTGAACCTATCGACGATACGGCTTGTCAGAAGGACATCATCCTCCCAAAAGGTGATCACACCGTCGATCTTCAGGTTTTCATTCCTGGCCATAAATTTTCCGACCTCATGTATCGATTCACCGTGATTGAAAGTATCAGCCAATATCCACCTGTCGACATAGGGCCTTGCCCAATTCTTTTCCTTATTCAAAACTATGATCTTAAGGCCCAGTTTTTTCATTTTTTGAAATATGAATTTCTTCCTGATCGATCCGGTATTTACGACCAATATAGTTTTTCCATGGAAATTTCCATTCGAAGCGGGCCGGATCCCGATATTTTTATCGCTCAAGGACTTGTTTGATCTTATTTTTCCGCTTGTCATCATTTTTTGGCTTATTTTAGTAAAATTGCACATAAAAAAAGGTTAGGCATAAAGTCAACCTTTCTCAAAGTTCGATAAAACTTCTTTTTGATGCCAGCCCCGGTGAGCATGTACTGGGAGGCTCGTCACCAATCGATATTTTAGCTGTAAATTCCATAAATTTGCGGTTTTTCCCGCTATATATAAATTACTGTTAATTTCACAGTCTTTATTATAGAATGGTATCCGAAATCAGTCAATCACGAAACTCACAGCCTGTTTATAACATATAATTCTATTTTTTCTGCAATTCCGGACAAAAACAAAAGGGGATCAAATTAATCCCCTGTTTTTCATAATGTTCAGGAAATTTTCCTGTTGGTCCGGTGCTCTGGTCTTGAGCCACTCGAATCCTTCGATCTTTCTTTCCATATATTCTACGCGTTTCTTGCTTTTCAACACATTTGTGAACATGTAGCGCGGAATTGCAGAAACTCCGATATATGCGACATAGATCGCGATCTGCAAGATCAAAAATTCCTTGATCTCATTTACCGTGATCAGCACATATGTGGAAGCTATCAACATGATCACCGTTGAGACGAGCACGATCTTTCTGCACTTGTTTTGATACCTGAAAGACTTTGTCTTTTCCAGTTCTTCGTTCTCGTTTTGTATCTTTTCACCAAATTCTTTTATTTTTGCATCTATTATCTCTGAAGCGTCGGTCATTTTTCCTCCTTTGTATACCTCCGACAGAATATCCTAGGGCATAATCGGCCAAATGTCAATCGGCATTCCCCGACCCCACTGCTGTCCAATTAAAACTACCAAAAGCTCATTTGTGGATTTTCTTGGATATTGAACTTATAAACATTTTTAAGGTTTAAGGATAACAAATCAATTAGGTTTCTTCTTGTCATAATCGTCTCTT
>JBAZUT010000026.1 GCA_041661265.1 Candidatus Paceibacterota bacterium
TAAACCGGTATGCTTAAGGACAAGAAGAGACGATCGTATTGCGAGTGGCTCAAGGCCATTGACACCTTAGTCTCTTCTTCCTGCCCTTAAGTATACACTATTATCCCTATCTCCTTTATATGACATAGTTCTCGATTACTTCAACGAGAACTAATTCTCTTTTGAAAATTTCCGAAGCGCCTTATGTATCCCGCTTCCATATTGAAATGACTTTTTCGGAAGGTCTACGATATTTTCCGGCAAATATTCCCTGAAAGTCTCGCGCAAAATATATTTTTGCACTCCATCCCTGATCTTCAAGCCCGGATCCGACTTCACGGCAATATCAACGACATCTTTTTCGAGAAATGGATAGATCGGTTTCATTTTGAAATTATCGAATATTTTATAGTTATATACCAGATTCGTTTTTCCGATATTCTTGATATCTTGCAAAATCTCATCTCCAAAATTTTCCGAATAGGGATACCTCGCAAACCCGCCGAACAATGTGTCCGCGCCCTGTCCCAAAACCAATTTATCAAATCCGTGTTTTCCGATCTCTTCCAGGATGATATATAGCGGGACATTCAGATCCGTGATGAGCCTGTCAGTCGTCCCGACCAGTTCAACGGTTCTTGCAAAATATTTTCCCAGGTCCGTTTCTTCAAGAGAAATGATATTCAATTCAAAACCCAAGAGCTCAGCGGACTTCCTGGCATTGATGACATCATGGGAATCCTTAAATCCCACGCAAAATAACATGGGCATCGAATATTTTGCAACCAGGTAGGCCATGATTGAAGAATCCAGCCCTCCCGAAAATGCAACGGCAACTTTCTCAGCGCCAGAAACCGACGATCTCACCGCCAGATCCAAGGCATCATGGAGTTCCTTCTTCAGCTTATTCTCATTGTCATCGTATTTTTTTGGTTTCTCAAGTTTTTCAAAATCAGCAAGCATTATTTCATTATAAATAGTAAATCAGGCCTTTCCGTCCCATTCTTGAAAAAATCTGTCCAGATATGCTTCCATGAAACTATGGCGGTCTTCAGCAAGCTCCTTTGCGGTCTCGGTATTCATTCTGTCCTTGAGAAGCAAAAGCTTTTCATAGAAATGATTTATGGTCGGACTTTCGCTTCTGAAATATTCTTCCTTCGATTGATGTATGGACGGTTCTTTATTCGGGTCATACATCGGACGATTTTTGTGTCCGCCATAAGCAAATGTGCGGGCAACACCGATAGCCCCGATAGCATCAAGGCGGTCGGAATCTTGAACAACCTTGCCTTCAAATGTTTTCATTTCAGTTATTACGCCCGCACCCTTGAAGGACATGTTCATAATGATACCGCAGACTTGGTCAGTGGTTTCGGCGGATACGGAATATTTTTCAAGAATTTGCCGGGCTATTTTCGGCCCGACAGTGTCGTCCCCTTCATAAAATTTCCAATCCGCTATATCGTGAAGAAGTGCGGCAAGTTCCACTATAAGAATATCGACATTCTCATTTTTGCCGATGTGTTTCGCCATATTCCAAACCCTTACAATATGCCACCAATCATGTCCCGATCCTTCGCCTTCGAGTCTTTGTTTTACTTCATCGGCAATTTTTTGAATTGTTTTTTCCTGCTCCGTATTCATATAATTAAAAATATTTCTTCGCTCAAAATACGAAACCACGACTTGATAATAAGATATTCAATTTCAATTATTTGCTCAATTTTTCATTTTGCTTTTTTCATTTTTCATTTTCAATGTGTCCTCGGCAGGAATCCCTGTCCGCCGCAGGAGGAGAACCTGCCACCGATTATTCCTTCCGACTATTAAGATATAGCTCCATCAATTTCACGTCATTAACATCTTTTTGGCGAACATCTCCGTCCTTGATCCATCCGCGTTTTATATCAAGCAGAAATCCAACTGTAATATAACGAACGTCGCCTATGATCGTCGAGTGACGTAATAGATCATTAAACCTCCAGGTTTTTCCGAGAACGTCCCAGCTTGTTCTAATCTCAAAAATATTATCAGTAAGCACTTCGCACCCATGATTTTGTTCTTTTTTAAAACGGTTATTGCCAGAAAATTCCCTATATTCAGCTTCGGCTATGACAAGGTCGATGTCTTTGCCCTCACGAAGATTGAGCGCGTTCAGAATGCCGGAACCTATAACAACAGCGTTTTCTTGATTTAGGCCAAGCTCATCAAGTTTGCTTTTTATTTCCATGACCTGATAATAAGTTATTCAATTTATATTATTTGCTAATTTTTCATTTTGCTTTTTTCATTTTTCATTTTCTATGCGTCCTCGGCAGGAATCGAACGTCGTCGATCCTCTCCTCTTTGACACCTTGCGGTTTCAATACTTCCACCACGGGAAAACTCCCGTTTTCCCGACCCCTTTCCCATTCGATCCAAATCACAGCTTATTTTATTTTTCTGCGCTCTCGGCAGGAATCGAACCTGCATCACAAGCTTCGGAGGCTCGTGTCCTATCCATTGGACTACGAGAGCATGCTTCAAACTACAAACCAAACACCAAACATCAAATCTCAAAACCATATACCAAAAATAAAAAAGGAACTTGTCTGTATGTTTTTACTTTGTGGTTTTGGTCTTTGGTTTTTGGACTTTAGTATCTTTCACTGAAAATAACATCACTCCGAATTATTTGTGTTTCTCCGATAATTTACCAATATGATATGCCGCGATCCCGAATGCAACTGATACATTCAAAGATTCCTTAGCCCCTCTCATGGGAATCTCTATGATCTTATCCGATCTATCAAGCAGAGTTTTCTTCACTCCGCTATTCTCATTTCCAATGATCAATGCTACCGGACATTTCGGTTTATAGGCCGAGTAATCGATACTTTCAGGATTTTGCTCAAGAGAGACAATTTCAAATCCGTTTTTCTTCAATTCTTCTACGACCCTCCATGCCTGTTTTGCATATTCCCACTTTACACTCTCTTCGGCCCCCAAGGCAACTTTTGAAATTTTTCCTTTCGCCCTCTCGTCATCCGGCCGGCCGGATATGCCGCATAAATATATTTTGTTCACGCCGGCGCCATCGGCAGTTCTAAAAACAGAACCTATATTATGGAGGCTCCTGAGGTCATCGCAGATCACAACAAATCTTTCTTCTTTCGTCATTTTCATTATCATCTTAAAAATAGCCTCAAAAGCATGTACAATACGTTAATCGCCGCCGAAGCCGCATTGTAAGCTTTATTGTATTCATCGGTTCCATAATCCGCTTCATTCAAAGGGCGCATGGTGCGCGAATCAAGTTTCATAGAAAGTATTCTTCCGGCCTTTTCGACCATTTCCATATCTTTATCTCTATACAGCTCAAGCAATTCTTTGATATTATCATTAAATTCCTGGTCTTTTTTACTGGGATTTTCAATCGACTTCTTCTTCTCTTCCTGCCATTTTTTAAATTCCATTGCCTCTCCCCGGTTCATCCAAATCCCCCCGCATTTTTTGCATTGCTCGACTTCAAGTTCTTCCGGAAAATTAAAGTCCTTCAATCTCTCAAGTCCGATCCCGCATTTCGGACATGCTTTTTTCCCGTTACCCAAAAATGAATTCTCCTGAAGTTTGTCCAATTTTAGATTTTCGATCTTCTCGATCTCTTCTTTTGGAAGAGGGTAAAGCTCCAGACTGTCGAACCAGATACCTCCGCAATCAAAGCACTGGTCAAGTCTGATCTTTATTCCATATTGGCCTTCAGCAGCAACTTCATGAAGATCCTTGCCGCAATCCGGACACTTTGGATTTGTTCCCGCATTTTCCATTTTTTTGGTGTTTGGTTTTTGGTGTTTGGTTTTTTATCATTACATCCCCATCATCTTCCGGGCAAGCTCTTCATATTTCGCTCTTTCCTGCGGAGACATGGATTTGAATTTCGCAAGCATCTCGAATTGACTGGGATTTTCTTTCCCGCCCATAAGCTTTTTCATCTTCTCCGCGATATCCCGTTGCTCTTCTTCGCTCATATTCTGCATATTCTGGATCGCTTTTTTTGCCATCTCTCTCTGATTCTCGGGAAGGCTTTCCAGATGTTTATCGATCGCTTTGTCGACGATCTTCTTGCCGATCTTGGTTTTTGCCACTTCTTTCACTCCTTTTGCCATCACATTTTTTATTGAATCTTTTATTCCCATTTTTTTTGATTTAACTGTTTAATTATCATATTTTAGCATATAAATGCAAAAAGCGGAAAGAGTATCCTCGTCTTTGATTCTGTTGCTTTTTATCATCTCTTTTATCTCAGAAAGCGTGTATTTCTTCACTTTCACGTCCGATTCTTTTTCAAGGCCCTTCAGGTCCTGTTTACCGAATGAAAGGTCCTCCGCAAAAAACACATTCGCCTTTTGATTCGATGGTCCGTAGTATGCATAAAGCCAGCCGATCTTTTTCATTTTTCCTGCCGTTATTCCGGCCTCTTCCTTGAGCTCCTTTCGTGCCGCCATGATCGGGGTCTCTCCTTTTTCGATCCCTCCCGCCACAACCTGGATCAGGTACGATTTCGTCGGATATCTATATTGCTCTATGAGATAGAAATATTCCCCTTCTTTTGCTATCACGATCACATAATCGTTCCTTTCCAGAAGATAGTACCTGTGCACTTTTTTCCCCGAGAATGTGAAATCTTCCTCAGTGATCCTCATGTACTTGCACTTGTATGCAACCCTGGAATGCAATATTTTCACTTTCTTCTTTTTCATATTTTTATTCTATCAATTTCGAAGCATTGTCTTTGCCGTTCTCGATCTTTTCTCCGCCGATCTGGTCAACGATCTTCTGAAGCTGGCGAGTTCTGACTCCAGAAACCGCGTCATATTGTTCCGAAACCGATCTTATCCTGCTTCCGAGCCTGTCGACTTCTTCGTTGTATTTTGAAAATTCCTGTTTGAATTTGCTTATATATCCTATTATCTTGTGCAAATCTTCCTGGATCCTGAAATTGTCATAGGACTGCCTGATCATCCTTGAGATCGCCGCAAAAGAAAAGGGTCCCGTGATGATCACTTTCTTTCTCAGAGCATCTCCCGATATGTCGCTCAACTTGTCGCAGATCAGGCTGAATATCATCTCATTCGGAACGAAAAGGATCACAAAATCCATCGTTTTCTCTTCCGGATTTATATAATCTCGGCTCGTCACCTGCTTTATTTTCTGTTTGACATCGGTCTTGAACTGATCGAGATATTTCTTCTTCTCAAGCTTGTCGTCCACTTCCTGGTATTTTACGAGCGACTGATAAGGGAATTTCGCATCTATGTTTATTTTTGTCTTATCGGGAAGCTTGATCGTAATGTCCGGCCTGTTGGCGTTCGTGTCCTGTGCCAGATTCACCACATAATCCAGATCTTTCACGAACCCGATCATCTTCAGGATATTTTCCGCAACTTCCTCCCCATATTTCCCGCGAAGCTGATTATTTGAAAGTATGTTCTTCAGATTATCCGTGGAATCTTTCAGTTTTGTTGTCACGTCTTTGTGTTCCTCAAGAATCGCCCGAAGATTGGAGAATTCGCTTATCCTTTCTTTCTCGGTGTTTTCGATCTTTTTCTGGCTTTCGCTGAGCTCGCTGTTTATCTTTTCGACAAGTTCCTTGATGACATCTTTTTTTCCGTCGAGATATTGCTCGTTTCTTTTCATCTTTTCTCCCTGCAATTCCATGAACCTATCCCGCTCTTCTTTCAAAAGCTCCCTGTTCCTTTCTTCGAGAGACTTCAGATTTTCATCCGCTATCCTTTTCAGATAACCCATCAAAGGCCTTTTAAGAAGCAAAAAAAGCGCTCCGAGGACAATGATCGCCGTGATTATGTTGGTTATTATCTGTTCGAACATGGAATAAATTTAGAATTTATATACAAAAACAAACTGCTTTTGACAGTTAGTATTTTAGCACTATTAATACCTTTTTACAATAAAAAAAGTTAGAAGTTCAGTTATTGCCTTCTAACTCAAACATACGACATTGCGAAAGCGACATCTTCAATCGCTTTCATTTGTTCCTTTCCGGGATTTGGGAACAGTTCATCTATGATCATACAGACTGTTTCCACAACCTCTTCCCTTATAGCGGCAAACACCGGCTGCATTTTCCTTACTTCATCAACTTTTTCTGCGCTCACAATTGGAACGCCTCCTGGCCATGCATAAGGTCCATGATAGGGCCCTCCCTTATCGTCATCTACACTTGTCATATATCTTCACCTCTTCTGTTCAAATTCGGTTTACTTCATGTAAAATATACTGTTTATATTGTATCATATAACGTAATATTTGTCAATATCTTGGGATAAAAAAATGACCAGCGTGTTTCTGGTCTAATTTTTCATCTTTCTCGCAATTGCCATGATCGTAACGATGGCTGCGATCGCCTCCATCCCAGGAGCAGGTTTAGCGCCTGTTGGGAATTCTTCCGTTTGTTTTGCCTTTGATCGCCTCAGCACTTCCTGCGGATCTATCGGAGTTTCTTTGACACCTGATGTCGGCAAGGTTCCAGCCGATATTTTGTTTGGCGCATTATTTACTTGCGCCACTGGCTGGCTTGGAGCCTGGGGTAAAGAAGAAACAACATTTATTATTATGTCAGAAATTATTCCTTCTCCCAGAATTCCGGCATCAAAAACTTTCAGTCTTATCTTATGCGCTCCCGGCCTCGTAAACACCACAATACAAGTTGGTTTTTCCGAGCTGCAGAGCTTTTCGTCATAGGTAAGATCGAACCATTCATATCTCTTGATGGCGTCTCGGGCTCTTCCGTCGGGATCTCTGGACCTTGTCGCATTCAATGTGACATTCTGTCCCAGAATCGCGGTCTTTGCCGTTGCCGTTGCGTCAGCAACTGATGGATCATTTTGTGCCTCTATGACCGGAAATGAAAGATTTCCGTATCCGACTTTGCCGAAACTGTCTGTCACCCAAAGATGAGCGGTGAAGACCCCCGAATTCCCTATCGTAAACTGAGGATTTTTCGCGGTTGATCTCAGGATCACGTTTCCCTCATAGGCGGTTATTTCCCACCTCCAATTTACGATCGAATCTCCTTCTTCATCATAATCTTGGCCCGACGTTGAACCTGTGGACGATGCCGTGAATCTTTTTCCTTCATATACTTCAGGCGGAAGTTCGATGGAAGACTTCGGCAACGAATTCTGGCCCAGCGACCTGATCGGGATCTCGATCTCCATCCGATTGCTCTCGATCGAGCAAGCGTTGAATGCGGAAACTCCGATCTTCGGACTGCTTTGGATGCTGTCTGAGATGACCTTGAAACTTACCCTGTTTCCATCACTGATCCTTTGAAATATCCCCTGGTCATATTTCCAGACATATGTCTCGCCATGATTGGATGCTCCTCTTACAGCCTCAAGCTGGAAAACGTCTCCAGCCATCAGAAAATTCCGCTTCTTGATCTCGCTTCCGCTTATAGCCGCATACTTCAGATTGTCGATGTGAGGCATCGGATTGCCCATAACCGTAAAGATCACATCTCTGCTGTCCGATGCCTGGCCGTTGTCAGTTACCTTCAGGGTAAAAACATAAGACCCGGCATGGTTTGCAATATCCGATGTGACTTTCACATTCTTCCCGCTTGCATAGAGAATTTTTCCGAGATACCAATCAAAGCTCGCGATCGATCCATCGATATCATAAGAAGCCGATCCGTCCAATGTCGGCGGACCTTCGCATTCAAAGATCTTATTCGGATCTACGACAGGCTTTGACACAGGCTGGCTATTGATCGCCAGCACCGGCATAGCGAAAAACAACAATACAAAAACGGACCATACTAACGCATATTTCCTCATTATAATCACTCCTTTTCGTCTTTTCGCATTATTTCAATGATAATGTGCATTGCCTTTAATCTCTTAAAGACCTTATATTATACTATAATATACACCATTTTGTCAACACCGCAATTTG
>JBAZUT010000027.1 GCA_041661265.1 Candidatus Paceibacterota bacterium
GAAAATCGTGTTAGAATAATTCATAGAAAAAGCCTTATTAAGTTAATAATTGGAGCGATATCCTAATTATATCTAAACTTAGAGGTTTTTTCTATTTTGGAAATATTTTTGTTGGACACTAGTACCCGAGAATATGGCGTAGTTTGATAGGTTAACCGAAGAAACGCCAATAAAAAATCGGAGCAAAATTTGTGCTCCGATGTTTATGTGTTGGTTATACCCAGTATATTTGGTGTATAAGGGCGATGTTGTTGCTTCGAAGCTGATCTTTTGGAAGCTTGCTGTCTTTTACGAACTGTTCAAACGCTTCCGTTCGCACTTTTTCTACGTCGGAAGCCTTGTCTATGATCGGCAGATCAAGGACCAGGCACGTGTGGACTATGCCTTGCAGGTTCTGTATATATACTACTATTACGTGCACGTTTTCACCTCGTATATCATATCTCCAGGTTCTCGAATGAGAATTTGTGCGGCGCTCTCATGTAGTCCAGCAGATACGTTTCCGGATTGCTTGGATTACTGACTTTTATGATATCTCTGAAGATCGCCGGCACCTTGATGAATTTCACGCCAAAATATTCGGCGGAATCTTCATCGCGATCGTTATCTCCTATAAAGACGAGATCGCTTATTTTTACGTCGAAATCCTTCGCGATCTTCGCAAGGTCTTTAATGCCTCTTGTCATGTCCCATCCGTAATAGATCTTTGAGATCCTGTTCTTTATCCCGATCTGTTCGAGATAGAACTCGACTTCCTTTATGCTTTCCTCTTTCGTAAGGATCGAGCCTGAGGTGGTCGCTATCACGAAACGGCAATCCGAATTTTTATCAAGAAATTCATCAAGCCCGATCCGCTTTACGATCGGATAGATGCCGCCTCCGCTAACTATCGTTTCCATCAGGTCGAATATGACTATTCTTCCCTTCTTTTTCATGTCCGTTCCTCCATTCCATTTTGTGGCGTTCAATAATGCATTTCCGCTTCATTGATTCGGTGTGTTATGAGTAGGGCGATCAATATATTCAAGATCACAAAAGAAATGAATATAGTGACCGTTAGCCACGTGCCATATATTCCCGTTCTTAGGAATATCCACGACTCAACCTTGCCCAATATTATGATCTCGCCGATTATACCGGCAAGCAGGCTTATAAGCCAGGCGAGGCCATTCCATTGCGGGTTGCCGCCTATGACTCCCGAAACTATCAATGTCAAAACAAAGCAGGCTATGGCCAATATTATTGTTGTCAGAATATACATTCCGACAAGATAGATTATCGCCAATCCTCCGGCAATGGAGCCATACGCGAAATATAATACGGCTACGATGAACGTAAGCACAAAAGCAATAAGTATTTTTCCTAGCATGATTTTTCCTCCTGGTTTTCAATGTTCTCGCGAATAAATTCGATTTTATTGCGAACGACATATTGTATCATATTCATTGTAAAAGTCAAGGTATGAAATAAGCCGCGGAAATAAGCCGCGGTCGTTGCTTGTTCAAATGACCGAAGGTTTTTTCTTGGCCGCTGTCTTCGCGGTATCTTGATTTCGGACACAGGAACAGCTTCAGAAGGCTCATGGAGCCGGCGCTTTTATACAACAAAAAAAGGATCCATGTTTGGATCCCTATTTTTTCATAAGTTCTTCGATCACTTTCCAGTGGTCGAATCCGATCTCATTTTGCTTAAGTGAATCTATTTTTTTTATGTGGATCTTTTTGGCGTCGCTGGCAGGGAAGAGGTCCTTAAGGAACTCATATCCGATGAGGTCCAAATGGAACACGGCAGAGATCCTCCGCCCTTCTCTCGGGTCTCTGTTGGGATCGTCGAGGATCGCGAGAAGCTTGAGCCTATCCGGGTCTATTTTGAGGCTGATCTCCTCGAGGGCTTCGCGCGCGCATGCGCCGCTGAGGCTCTTGTCCGAGCTTTCGAAATGTCCGCCGGGAAGAACGAGTTCGTCCTGGAACGGAGGTTTCGCCCTATTTATCAGGACGATCTCGGAGCCGTTTATGGTCAGTGCGAGGTCTGTTGTCAGGATCATTCTGTCGTATTTTTTCTCTTCCCGACCTTCTTCCTTCTGAAAGAAGGCCTGTTTTTTCGGGATATAAACGTCGCGGAGCCTCTCGTCTCCCATTACATCATTATCTCTTTTGCAGTGCGGGCACCGGAAGGTCAGCTTTTCTATGTCATAGGGTCCGTCCCTTCCTTCCGCTCTTTCCGGTCTGAAATATAGGTCGTCTTCGGTGACCAGCAATGTCGCTTTGCATTTTGCACAGACCAGCTTTTCTTCCCAATCTTCCATTTCTCTCAGTTTTATGCCTTCTTCTATTATTTTCATATTGACCTCCGTTACAGCTGTTTGAAATTCTCCTTGCTTTTCCTGTTCTTATTTATCACTTCCTGGACGTCATACGGGAAGTCTCCATTCACTCCTATGTCAGTCTCGGCTTTGCATAGCGAACAGGTGAAGGATATGAATTGCGTTGTCGTCTCGCCGTCGGTACTCTTGAAGGTATTGTAGAGATCTTCGGGGGACAGGAGCAATTTTGCCCCGCATCCTTTGCGTCCGCTTCCCTTTCCGGTGCAAGTGCGTTTGGCGGTCCAGGCTTTCGGTTTCTTTCCTTTCATTATCACTTTCATGGTCTGTTTCCTCCTATTTTTTGTTCTCGAAATATTTCTGTTTTGATGGCAGGTTGCCGCTCACTTCATAGGGAGCGTTCTCGATATCCGTTTCCACTCCGCATAGCGGACATGTGAAAGTCACATAGGCGTCCGTGCTTCCGTCGTACGAGTGGTGGTATGTCTTATACAGGTCGCTTGCTGAAACCAGGAGCTTGGCTCTGCAGCCTCCGCCTCCATTGCCATTTCCGGTGCAGGTGCGTTTGGTGGTCCATCCTTTCTGATCCCTTCCTTTTTTCAGTACTTCCATATTTTTTTCCTCCTTGTCAAAGAACTTTGTCTTCGGCGATCATGTCAGCCAATAACAACGATATTATCTCATAATATGAAAAAAGCAACATATGTAAACGTAATAAATATTGCTTAATTAATAAATATGTGCTATAATAAGGCATAAATAGGCAGATATTAACTACTATAATAAACGTAAATATGAATAATAATGCACTTACAAAACTGGAGGAGCAGGAAATCGCCGAAGCTCTGGAACAGTTCGGACTGAACGGGAAAGATCGGACTGTGTATTTTTCGCTCCTGGCCCTCGGGAGATCTTCCATCACCCCCATATCCAAATCCACAAGACTTCCACTCACGACCGTTCAGTCGGTTCTTGCGCGCTTGGAAAAGGCCGGGATCCTTGATGTGACGATGCAAAGGTCAAGGCATATATATGAAGCGAAGGATCCGCAGGTGTTCAAGAGGATCCTCGAGAGGGAGACCGAGGAGATTGCGGGGATCATTCCGCTTCTCAAGAAGATGAGATCGGACAGGGGCGCTTCTTCCAGGATCAGGATCTTCTATCGCGAGAGGATCGCCGATATTTTTCATGAGGCGCTGAACTCGGAGAGTAAGCTGGTCTATGAGATAGTGTCGGCTCGGGAGCTTCAGGAGGTCCTTGGAGAAAAATTCCATTTCACAAAGCGGAGGATCCGGGAAAAGGTCCGTCTGAAGAGCCTCCGGGTCGAAGAAAATGAAATAAAGAAATACAGCAAAACCATCCACGAGAAAGAGCTTCGCGAGGCGAAATTCCTTCCGCGGGAGCTCACATTCCGCTCTTCCATGATGTTCTGGGATGATAAAGTGGCCTTTTTTACCACGAAGGCAGAAGGAATCGCCTGGGTGGTGGAAAGCAGGACAATCTTCGAGACCGTGAGGCAGATGTTTGAGCTTTTATGGAGTGTGAGCCGGAGGATGGAAACAGTACCGGAAGTTTAGTTGTTATTTAAAATTCATTGGTTTTCCGGTTTTATGAAGATCACCGGAGGAATTATTATAAATATAATTATTTATAAAAAAATCCGGATTATTTATCCAGATATTTTTTTGCAAACTTGGTCCCAATAATAATTTATCGGTATTCCGATGAAAGCTGCGAAAATTATCGCTCCTATGGCGTCAGCAGAACGTACGCTTGGTATAAACATGATAATTGTCGCCAGGCTACACAGCAATGTGATAGTTTTCGCAATGTTGCTGCGTCCCTTTTTCAGGACCAGATAGACCATCGACACCGCCATGATCCCAAGCGTCAGTGATAGGCCGATACGAATGCCGTCAATTTCGGCTTTTCCGGTTCCACCCGAAAAAAGCAATATAGACGCAATGCCCAATAGTGTTGCATATAAGACCGGCACCCATGCTGCCCTTGGATTTCTCCACTTACACAGTTCGATTTTGTCCTTGTTCTCATTTTTATTCATCCAGATCACTCCTTTGTCCTATGCGGTATTTCGGAATGTGTCCGCTTCCGCCGCAGTAGCTGCATTTAACGAACCTGACGCCCGGTCCATCGCAAATGCGTTCTTCTCCTTCTCCGTTGCATACCGTACATCGGGTCGTATTTGGTCCGAATTCCACCTTATCGAAGGTCGGGTTGCATGTTGGGCAATTTTTGACCAAAGTGCCTATTCCATACGTAATCCTTACTTCGCCGGTTCCTCCGCAGTTTTCACATTCTGATCCTGTCATAACTGATCCTCCTATTGCTGTTTTTTGTCCACCGCGATCATAAAAATATTTAGTGAACATCAAATTATAGCTTTAACTCCGGAAAAGTCAACAAGCTTCAGTTTAACGCGCATCGTTGACAATCATAAGATGTTGCGGTAGGATACTTCGTCCGGAAGATGAATATTGATTTCGGAAAAAATATTGGAGGCGAATATCTTGAAAAATAATGTAAAAGAAAGTTTAAAACCTATTCACAGCGAAGGAAGGATCGGCCAGATCGTTGTTTTGGACAAAGTCGGAGTTTCGGCAGACGACCAGTTGCATCAATTCGAACAGCCGCACCTTTTTAGGATTATTTCCAAAGAAGGAGAGGGCTGGGATACCGTATATAAGCTGGAAAGTCTTGCAAGCGGCAAGAAAATAACATTGGGCAAATATGACTCATCGTATTTCTACGATGCAAGCGAATGGGCTTATGACATGAGAGATGAAAAGGAAAGACAGAAGAAGAAAGTCTCCGAAAAGATCGAGGACCTGAAAGGCAAGATAGCGATGCTGACCGATATCCTGACAAAACAGGGAAATAGGGTCATCGTCGTATCGGATGAAGAAGAGATAAAATTCATGAAAAAGATCGGCATAATAAACTGAAATAAGCCTTATTTAAAGAGGCTTTATTTTTTTTATTTGAAAATATACTCGGATATGCTATGCTTTTAACGTCGGAAAAACCGAAGGAGGGATAAAATGATATTTGCCACACACATTATAAAGATACACGGTGCGATCAACCAGTTCATCTGGCCTGAAAAGAAGCTGAGGAACTATGTAGACAAAAAGGTAAAGAATGATATTTTTGTGACTTTCCATGCCAGGCTTAAATCATTCAGGCTTGAGGAGGAAAAGGTTGAGGTCCGGGTTTATTTGTCAGCTCTTCCGTCTGAAGTGACAGCGAAAGTTGTCGATGAATGGCTCAAGGATAATACGATCAGGAGAGGTCTCGGGGTTGAAAATTTTGAGATAGAAATTATCGCAAGCAAGATCGACCCGGATTTCAATAGGTCAAAAGAACTGATATTTTTGGAGTGAAAACTCCATTTTTTTTGTTATAGGATATTTTGACACGCCAGAAATGCAATATATCTGTGCATTGCTCCATCCTATTGACATTTGTGGACAAATATGATACCGTACACGGTCCAGTACGAACTTAGGAATGCTGGCGATTGCGGAGGTATGTAGTATGAAAGTAGCAGTAAGAATTGTAGTAAACAACAAGTATAGTGTTACTGGCACATCCTTTTTCGAGAAGAAAATTGAAATTCCAGTGGTTTTGAAAAAAGGAACCGTGCTTAGGCTTAAGATCGGAGATACGGAGCATAATCTTGTCATAGCGGGGATCTTTGCGAAAGACTGTGATTGGGATAAACCAGGAAATGAGGCGATCGTCTGGATTGATGGCAGCAGTATGACCGAAGGCAGATATCCTCTCAAAGACAATCCGACTTTCTATTTTGACCGTGATTCATCATGGGGGAAAATAGCAGATGATAAGATGATGATTGATGGAGCGATATGCTGGCAAGTGGTGAAAGGCTTGAAAGTAAGAGTGGTAATTAAGCTAAACGATACCGCTGCTTTTCTGAAGGAGATAGAGATCCCAGGCACAGTACTTCCGTTTGTGGGAAGTAGTCTTAATCTCCAGATAGGAGGCAAATATCGTGAACTTAAGGTTTCAGAAATCGCATGGCATGAGACAGAAAATATGTTGTATATAAGGACATCCGGAGATCTAAAATATTTCCTTTGCGGCCGAGAGTATCATCTCGAAGGCGATCCAACCTGGATACGCACCTGGTAATTGAATAAAACCCGAATCATATAAGATGAGGGTATTTTTTTATTATGGTGTCAGAACCTGCCTACCGGCAGGCAGCGGAGTTGGGTTTATTATGATGCCAGGACCTGTCCGCTCAGGGCCGCTTTGTGTCAGGCGGAAACGGTCTGTGAAAGATAGTATCAGATAGAACCGAAATTGTTCATAGCGGTCGGTATCCGATATTCCTGTCTTAGCAAGATTTTCTTGGAAAAATCCGATTGACTTAAGCGTCTTTTTTTGGTATAATTAATAACAGTTAGAGTATAAATAAGATACTCTGTTTTTATTAAGATTCTTGTCATATATCAATTAATAAAAAATATGGAACAAGTTCAAACTGATAGTAAGACAGAAAAAAGTCCGGAAGAAGGATGGTCCAATCAAAAACATAAAGTTCGCATTGAGGAGCAGGAAAAATATGACAATAATTATCGCCAAAAAGTTGCCAGACTCTTTAATGATGAGGTTATTAAGGGTTATGGCGATGATCCTGAAATGTCTTTACTCAATGATAATGTGGAATCAAGTTTACGAAAACTAGGAAAAAACGAAAATTTAAAAAAATTAAAGCCAGAAGATTATAGCTTTGCAGTGTCGTATTTAATCGGTCAAATGGATTATTGCCCGAGCAGAGAAGAGGCTGATCTTGAAATCAACAAAAAAAACGAGATTAGAACTCAACAGGCAAAAGAATTATTCATAGAAAGTTGTAAAAAAATATACCCTGATGTCGACGAAAATCATCCGACAGACCTGAGAACTCTATCTCGCAAGTTATCCGGAATGAAAGGCACTTTATCTTCCGATGATAAATTTGACGCAATTGATGTTGCTGAAATTCGCAAAACAGGAAAAGCGAAGCTGGATATTGATAAATTAAAAGACATAGCAAAAAAGTTGCAGGAGATGCTGAAAGATATAACTCTTGAAAATAAAGATTTTGCGAAGATGTTTAAATTAGAAATTGACAAAGAAACAAACGATGAAGGCATTGCGCTTGTCGAGGACTATAAAAAAAAGAAAGCGCTAATAAACGAGTATATATACGAGTTTATGCTTACAAAAGATACGGTTTATGAAAAATTATACGGAGATAAAAATATTTCCGTGGAGGGTGCAAAAAAGATCGATGAGGCTCGTGAAAAAATAGAAAATAAGTGAATTTCCCTGTGGCAGAGACCACAGGGCGTCCAGTTAAATCTCGAACAATCTAAGCTGTTTAATATCTTCTTTCCTGCCCTGCTTGATTATGTATTTTTCAATGATAGCCTTATCTCCTTTCCCGCTTACTGTTGCAAAATAGTAACCATCAGTCCAGAATTCACCTCCCCAGAGCTCTT
>JBAZUT010000028.1 GCA_041661265.1 Candidatus Paceibacterota bacterium
CTAAACCGGTATGCTTAAGGACAAGAAGAGACGATCGTATTGCGAGTGGCTCAAGGCCATTGACACCTTAGTCTCTTCTTCCTGCCCTTAAGTATACACTATTATCCCTATCTCCTTTATATGACAACCAGAATTAGCACTATTTCATCAGAAACTAATTAAACTATGCAGCAAGTAATATATCTCCATGATAGCGAAACTCTATATCTACAGGCTCACAGATGTGGCATATGATATAAACATACCGAAGCTGAGAGGCGGGCTTAAAAAACTTCAATTCCGGCCGTTGAGACTGAGTCGTTTCACTCCGGCATATTTGAATTTCTCCATACCGCCCCTGCAGATGGAAGAAAAAACATGGATGACACCCCTTATCGATCGCCCTATCGGAACACAGATCAAATTTTTCTCTCTGGGTTCGATCACCGCAAGATTCGAAATTGAGATACAAGGAAATAACTATGACGAGATATTATCAAAAGCAAAATCGATCCTCAACAATCCATCACCCTTCGACAGAAAATCAAGGAAACTCTCGAATAAATTAAGATCGATCATTGAGAAAGAGCTTAGCATAGAAACCTATTGCGGACTTGAGGAGGACTATGCCGTTCTGTGGATACGGGACAGATATGATCCGGCGAAAAAAGCCGCGATCATTTCCCCGACCGCGAAATTCCTGAGGAATGAAGACCGCCAGCTTTCCACATATGAACAGAATGAGGCCTTTAAATACCATTTCAGCTACACGCCGGAAGATATCACCATAATTGACTGGGATAGGACCGTGACGATCGGAATGGAACCGGAAGACGACGTCTGGGATGTTCTGGAGTATGTCAACATCCAGCTTCTTGAACTTCGCTATTACGAAAAAGAATTAGACAAAAGACTCGAGGAGATCTATCAATATTCCAGAGCGAAGCAGCTTCCGATCATAGAATTTTATAAAACGCAGAAACTGATGCAAAAAACATTGGCAATTTTCATAGAATACTCGTCTGTTGAAAAACGTATAAACAATTTCCTGAGACTGACAGGAGATGAATATCTTTCCCGCATTTATCTTGCCGCCTCTGCAAGGCTTAACCTTCATAAGACGGAAGAAAATCTCAAGAAAAGGCTGGATGATGCCAAAGATCTCTATGAAATGCTGTCTGCGGAACTGAGCTCTGTTCGGGCCGAGATCCTGGAGATCATCATAATCTTCCTGATCCTCTTCGAAATAGTTTACGCGCTTATCTAATTTATCGTAACATAAATCATATGGAATTCTCCTTCAGGGAAAACCAAGCATACCTTCTCGCAAAAAATGTTTACAGACTGATCCTTCTTCACACTCAAAAAGAGAATTTTAAAAAAAACGAAAATCTCACGCGCAGGATCGAAAAAACATCTCTATGCGTCATTTCTCTCATCATCGCCAACCTGACATCGCGATCGGATGAGGAAAAGTCCAAATCTTTGTCGAAGCTTCTGCATCTTGCGAACAGCATTTATTCGCTCTATGACGTCGCAATGGACCTTGGGCTCATAGATAAAAAAGATCTTTCCCTTATGGAATCGGCGCTGAATGAACTGCTTTTGGAGATAAAAAAATTATAGTCCTCCCATAGCCTTTGAAACAAAAAAGACTCAGCGAGTCTTTTTTTTATCGGATCTATTTTCATTTCGCTCAGTCTCTTTGTTCGCCATCCCTGCTTTGCTCCGGGACCCGATCTTCTCTCTCGCCGGATGTTTCCTTCCGGATCTCTTCATTATTATTTTCATCCACCCTGTTGTAATTCTCATTATCGCTGTTTTCCATTATCTTTTCAACAACACCATCCGCCGCTTCGAGTTCTATCTTTGCATTTTCAACAAACATTTCGGCATCACCGTATCTGCCGTCATTCAAAGCGCCTTGGGCTTTGGACATGAATCCATCAAATGATCCGAATGTATCCTGAGCCAAAACGATCCCCTTCTCCGAACTGTTTTTTATGATATTCTCCTTTTCCTCCGCAAGACCCGCAATATCTTCCGATATCTCTTTATTACTTTCTTCAATTTTATCTTTTTCATCCATATTATCCTTTATAACCTTCTTCTCATCGTTGATCGCCTGAAAAGATTCATTCCTCCTGATGACCAGATTTTTTCTTTCGTCCTTGATCCCATTCAGCTCACCTTCAAGCTTCTGGAGATTTTCTTCATCCCCGGTTTTCTTTGTTTCGCGCATCTGCTCTTTTATGGCCGACTCCTGATCCTTTAAACTATCGGCTTGGGATTTGAAGGTCTCCTCGAGCTCTTTTTTCTGCTCATTGAACGCGCTGTTAATATTTCTTGCCAGATCCTCGGCGTCGGTTTCTTTCTTCTTGTCACTGATCGCATCTGCGGCCTTGCTGGTATTATATTGAAGTCTTGATATCGCCTGGTCCAGACCCTTCGGTTCAACGCCTTTTTTTGAAAGTATCTCTTTTATTTCTGAAACTCGTTCCGCCGCAAATGACGCATGGAGCTTTGCCTTCGTCTCGGAATTGAATGAAACGGAATAGCGAAGGTCCTCGGTCAACAGTTTTATGGAATAAAGAGAATCTCCGGGCAAGCTTTCTTGCGACGCCAGCGCGATCCCCGTACCGGCAAAAACAACGAGCAACGAAACCGCGGCAACCCTCACAAATTTCGGATTTGTCTTCAGGCTTCCGAACGGAAAGTCCTTCATCTTCCCGGAGATGATCCTGACCACTTCGGATATCACGTTCCTTTTTTCGACTTGGACCTCCTCATTGGCAGGATTTTGCCGGATATGTTCTTCCAGGTCCGACCTTAATGACATTAAAAATTGCTCGTTTTCAAGCTCTCTGCCGGCCGCTCTCAATTGTTTTTTAAATTTATGATCTTCAAACATATTTTTTCTTTATCTCGTTCTTAATGTATTTAATGCTTCTGTGGATGATGACGTTTATGCTGTTCTTTGACCTTCCTGTCATGTCGCTTATCTCTTTTACGCTGAAATCATTTACGTACCTGAAAATTATGATCTGCCGGTGCTCATCGCTCAGCTCAAAAAGAAACTCCTCGATCAAGCTCCTGTTTATATTGTTTTCGGTTTCCCTGGACTGCGCTTCCGCGATCGAGGTCTCATCGGGGCTTATACTGTCTATGGGAACGACCGGTTTCGCCTTCCGCCTGTAATAATCGATTATCAGATTATTGGCGATCTTGAAAAGGAAAGTTTTGTAATTCCTGACGTCGGTTCCGTTCCTCACAATATTATCCCAAGCTTTAAAAAAAGTTTCCTGAGTAAGGTCCTCGGATACTTCTTTGCTGTTGACCCGCAGATAGATATGCCTCAAAATCCCGGCAGCATAGTCGTCGTAGGCCGATAAAAAAGCGTTGTTGATCATGTTATTACGTTTTTGCATATGCATCGTATGAGTGTAGTGACGTCATTAAGCATAAAAAATTACATCGATAAAGTCAAATGGCGGACCTTGGCGCGATCTATGTGATCTTGTGTATAAAAAAAGAAAGGATTTTCCTTTCTATATGCGGCATTGTTCTATTTTTTTCTTCTGCTGTATGCGATCGTGATCGCAATCAATATTATCGCTGCGATCAATAATGCAAGATATGAATTCGTCATATCAGATGATACTTTCTTTGCTTCATCATTTCCGGCTGATGCAGTTTGATTTGTTTCCGCCTTCATGGCCGGCACGGCTTTCTCGATCAAAGCATAATATCCGAATGACGGAACCGTTGCTCTGAAATTCTCGCCGCGCTTTTCGAATGAAACCTCGACCCATGAACCGTTCTTATACAACATCAATGAAACTTCTTTCTTTTCCTTGAGTTCATTCGGAACCGTAAACTCTATGTATCTGTCCTTCACCTTCGGTGAATCGCTATATCCGATGCCTCCGATCCAAACATTGAAAAATACAATGGGACCCTTGTTCTCCAGAGGCTTTGTGTTCGCCGATCCTCTCTTGAGAAGTTCTCCTTGGGCTGATACGCAATTTTCGGTCGAGTTGGGACTGAATCCTGCGCCCCTCAGAAATTCAAGAGTTTTGAACTTGTAGTCAACCGACTTTTTATATATAGATACGAATTCCTCGTTGGTCTCATGTTTCCTTGTATTTGCAAGGGGTTCGTCCGAATGAACGTCCCTGCCGCAGCTTCCGCCTACGGATGATCCTCCGCCAATTGACTGGGTCGGATTATTTCCGGGATTCGTCGCGGGTGGGGTTGTTGGCGCTGCTGTTGGTGCAACTGTAGGTTGTGTTGTAGGCCTTGCAGTTGGTTGCGCTGTAGGAGCCACAGTCGGTTGTGTTGTAGGTTGTGTTGTAGGTTGTGTTGTAGGTTGTGTTGTCGGAGCTATCGTAGGCTGTACTGTAGGTTGTACCGTCGGTTGCGATGTGGGCGTTACTACGGGAGTCGGCTTCGGCGTCTTAACCGGAGTCGGAGCCGCAGTAGGAATCGGTGTGGGCTTTGCCGTATGCGTAGGTGTCGGCTTTACGGTATGCGTAGGCGCGGGTGTTGGATAACAACTTTTGTGATATCCGCCATCATCGCCTGATACATTTTTTTTTTCTTCAAAAGCTATTCCGGTTTGTGCTATTGCTATAATAAGCGCCAGCACAAACAACGTTTTTAAAACGGTGTTTTTTTTCATTTTTTCCCTCTGTCTGTTCAATCAAGCTGCCTTTTTCTTCGACAGCCGTTCAGAAGCTCCCATAGAAGCCCATAAATAGCTGCCGAAGTCCGTTTCATGCCGATTCTAAAGTACATTCCAAATTTACACGCACTTTGCATCATACATAACTTTTATTTTTTGTCAATATTGCATAGTGAATTTCCCTGTGGCAGAGACCACAGGGCGTCCAGTTAAATCTCGAACAATCTGAGCTGTTTAATATCTTCTTTCCTGCCCTGCTTGATTATGTATTTTTCAATGATAGCCTTATCTCCTTTCCC
>JBAZUT010000029.1 GCA_041661265.1 Candidatus Paceibacterota bacterium
ACTAAACCGGTATGCTTAAGGACAAGAAGAGACGATCGTATTGCGAGTGGCTCAAGGCCATTGACACCTTAGTCTCTTCTTCCTGCCCTTAAGTATACACTATTATCCCTATCTCCTTTATATGACAGGACAGGGAGCGTCCAATCTTAATAAATACCGTTAATTTATGCTGATTGAGGGTTAAATTAACGATATATTGACATAATATCGTTAATCTGATATAATTAAACATATAATTAACGTAAATTTGCTATATGTCCACTCCAAACCCTATAAAAAATAGAATTGGGACGCTTAAGGCTGAATACGATAAGCTTCTTAGGGGAAAAGAGTCTCTTTTGAATATTCTTGATGAATCCGAAATTTCGGAAAGCGTATTCAATTCGAATGCTATCGAGAACTCCACCCTGACACTGAAAGAGACGGAAAGGATCTTGCTCGACTTGGAAGTTTCGAGGAATGTTTCTGTTCGTGAAGTTTTTGAAGCCAAGAATCTTGCGCGGGTCATGGAATATGTGAAGGGGAAAGCGCGGGAGTCGGAAATATCCAAAGAAATGATCCTTCTCCTCCACAGAATGCTGATCGGAAATATAAATGACAAGATCGCCGGACGTTTTCGTGCAGTCGGCGAATACGTCCGCGTTGGAACTCATGTCGCGCCGGCGCCGGAACACGTGGAGCGGATGATCGACGAGATCCTGCTTGAATATACAAGCGATCATGAAAGCTATTTTACGGACAAAATCGCGAAATTCCATCTTGATTTCGAGACAGTCCATCCTTTTTGCGATGGAAATGGCAGAATTGGAAGGGTGATAATCAACTATCAGCTTCTGCGATTCGGCTTTCCGGCCGTTATAATCCGCGACAAGGAAAAGAAGGTCTATTATGAATCGTTCGGAAAGTATCGCGGATCGAAGAGCGCCAAAATAATGGAAAAAGTTATTGATCTTGCACTCACGGAATCGCTTCACAAGAGAATCGCATATCTCCGCGGAGAAAATATAGTTACGCTTTCTGACTTTGCAAAGAAGAGCAATAGATCTATAAATACTCTCATTAATGCTGCCAAGAGACAGACTATTCCTGCTTTCCGCGAGAAAGGAGTTTGGAAAATTGGGGAACGTGCCAAGCAGAAATAAGGCGTCAGGTACTTCTATCGTTAAAATCGGACTTCTGATCGGACTCCCGGTCGAACATCTTCGCTTCGGCTGCGATTTCGCAGGGGGAATCTCTTCGCCTCCGAAACCTTCCCTTGTCCCAAACTGTTTGATCCGTTCTTGTAAGAATCCTACTATCTTTAATTCCTGCCTACGGCAGGCAGGCGCGCGCCGTGTCCGCCTTTGGCAGAAATAGGTGAATAGTGTGTTATTAACAACCAGACATATTTCCCCGCGACTGACTTTTCTAGTCTAGGCTAAAATATTAAGACGTAGTTTTCACACCTATCTCTAATTCGCGCGAATAGGCGAATAGTTTCAATCTACCCCTCCAGCGTACTTCTATTTGATACATTTCTCTTATTTTCCGCTGTCTTAAAATAATTGCTATGGCTAGAATTTTAAGACAGTTCTATCCACGACATACTCATCTCCCTCGCGACTGACTTTTCAAGCCAAGGCTAGAAAATTAGGATTTAATTTTAACATCTGTACCTAACTCGTGCGAGTAGAATACAATCAGAGGATGAAGTCTCAATATTTCATTTTAATAAACAAACACATGACACCGAAAATTATTTTCAAATATTCTTGGATTTATGACCAAAATTGGAAAAAGTGGATAAAGGTTTATATAAAAAAAGAAGACAAAAACTATCCGACAACGCCAGAGGTTCTAAATTATATTAAAAAAGTAGAGAAAATGTGGCGTAAATGCGAGAAGAAAGTTTTAAGAGAAATGACTGAATTAACAGGATTAAAATGGAAAGAAAAGAATATTACTTGTTATGTGGTAGGAAACTGTTCTCCATTCTCCGATCCCTTAACAATAAAGACTTATAAAGAGCATGATTATTTTATTGATACTTTAGTTCATGAATCTATCCATCAACTGTTTACACAAGAGGGAAATTTAGAACAGGCAGCTAAAGCCTGGAAATATTTTGAAAAGAAGTATGCAAACGAAACATACCGAACGCGGATACATATACCCCTGCATGCAATACATTGGCATATCTTCTTGAAGTTTTTTGGACAAAAGAGACTGGATCGGCAAATTGAAAAAATGAATAAATACACTGATTACAAAAAGGCTTGGGATATTGTGAAAAAGGAGGGGTATCAAAATGTTATAGGCAGATTTAACAATTTTTAAAGTAGATGATCTCTAATTCTAGGCAGAAAAGTCGTCAGGTACTTTTATCATTGAAAATCGGACTTCTGATCGGCCTTCTGGTCGAACATCTTCGCGTCGGAGAAATGCATTTTCACACACACCCCTAACCCCCTGCCTACCGGCAGGCAGGCTCTCGAGAGGGGGCTAATCCGAATCTCTCCGCCTCCGAAACCTTCTTCTCTCCCATCCCACATAATTTCTTTCTCTAACCGATTCTTTCTCCAAAACCTCTCTTTTCCCGCTATCTTAAAATAATTGCAATGGCTAGAATTTTAAGACGGTTTCTTTTTCTGCCTTCCCTC
This sequence comes from Candidatus Paceibacterota bacterium, assembly GCA_041661265.1. Taxonomy (NCBI): domain Bacteria; kingdom Bacillati; phylum Minisyncoccota; species Minisyncoccota bacterium. Next base: position 2,640 of record JBAZUT010000029.1, read on the forward strand.
CCTTTTTATTTTGCTACTTGATCATTATATCTCTTGCCCTGCTGTCTTAAAATAATTGCTATGGCTAGAATTTTAAGATAGAATGAAAATATATATGAATGATAAAGCAATAAAATCAACAAGGATTATTTTGAAATGTATGCTCCTCGGTGGAGGAATAGTTTTAGCGTCCACGTCCCCATATTTTGTTCAGAAAGCACTGCCAAGAATTCTGAGAGCTGCTAATTTTGAGTGGAGAAAATATCAAAATAAAAGGAAGTTCTACAACTCTTTTTATTATCTGAAAAATTCGGGAATGATCAATATGGATTATAGGGGAAAACAGCTTTATATTTCCTTAACCGAAGAGGGGAGGGCAAAGGCTAAGAAATATCGGATCGATGATCTCCGGATCGAAAAACCTAAAAAATGGGATAAGAAATGGCGAATCATGATCTTTGACGTCAAGAATGAGCAGAGAATGAAAAGAGAGGCTCTTAGAGGCAAAATAAAACAGCTTGGCCTGTTTCAAATTCAAAAAAGCGTTTGGGTTTATCCTTATGATTTTGAAAAAGAAGCTGGGATCTTGAGGGAGTTTTTTAATTTTAACTCCGAGGAAATGCAATTAATCACAGCTTCAAAGATTGAAAATGATGAGCTTGTGCGCAAACATTTCGATCTCTGACTGACTTTTCTAGCCTAGGCTAAAATATTAAGACAGTAGCTTTTAATGCCTATCTCTAATTCGCCCAGTACTAATCTAAAAAATAGTACGGGGCACTGCGCGTCTGCCCGCCTTGGGCGGGAATAGGTGAATACTATCATTTTTGGTTAAGTGATCAAGATATCAATAAAATAATGGTTTATATTTATGGAAACTTTTATAGAATGTTTCAAAATTATTTTAACCGGCGATAAAGTAGCAAGCCGGCAGGCGGCAAGGCGCGTAAGGAAGATATTGTATAGCTCGCATTCCAGTAAGAATGAATATGCTGATATAAAAAAAATTATTGAAACCGCACCTCAAGAATATACAAATATTATCGAAGATTGGAGACAGGAAAATTTTGTTATATCGGTGTCGGTTATATATTATTTGCACGGCAGAGAAAAACAGCCAGATTTTATATTTCCATGGTTATTTCATTTGCTTTTAAATAAAAATGGCAATATTCGGCATGCTGCAGTTCGCATGATTGGACACGAGCTTGGGCCTTTGACAGTTCATCTGCGCGTACCCGACTGGAAACCTGATCGTTCGGAAATAAAAATGGAAGAATCAAATCGTATATTGTGTGAATTATATCTCAATTTAAATAATTTGCTGGATGATCTATGGAGACCTTCATACAAGAGATATAAATATGTTGATTCTTTGCCGGCAGGACCTTATAAGTCTGTTCAAATGGTTTTAGGAAAATTAAAAGCTTATTGCGGAGAAGAATTTATAAAACTATTGGAAAGTATCTTGTTCAAACAATCGTTAAAATAAAATAAAAATTTGCAGAAAAGGCGTCAGGTATGCTCTGTAGAAAACATCCCGATTCTGGTATAATATGCAGTATATGACTACATCTAAATCTCCTTTATCTATAGCTCGAGTAGCTTACGCCGCGGCTTTGCGAAGCTTACCGGCTTACACTCATTCCAAGAGCCCAAAAAAATTCACTCAGTCCCAACTAGCGGCTTGTCTGGTGCTAAAAGAATTTTTTAAAACTGATTATCGAGGCATTTCCTCTATTCTGGAAGATTCCTCCGATATCAGGATTATCCTTGAGCTTGATCAAGTTCCTCATTTTACCA
>JBAZUT010000030.1 GCA_041661265.1 Candidatus Paceibacterota bacterium
GCAAAAGACCGCCGACAACGGCAATACATGAAGATACGGCGGCAAATATTCCTATCAAGAAGATCAGTCCGTAGCTCATGCGCTCGGAGATAAAGAAGCTAGGCAGAAAATCAAAACGTTTCAAAAGATAATACAAAGAAACGATCACGAGAAACATATACGCCATCTGCAAATAATCGACGGGCGCGTTTGTGCTTACACTGCCGCGGATCCCGTCATTTTTTCTTTCCCATACGGAAACCGTATATCCGTATTCTTTCACCATGTCGTTGAGTTCGGCAATATTTGGCTCCCCTGAACACTCCAGATCGGCTTTTCCGGCGGCATGATCAACGCGAACTTTTTTTATCCCTGCGGCCTTTTTAAATTTTTGCTCCACAAGAACCTCGCAGCTTGCGCAGTGCATGCCGCGGATCTCGAGCGTTACTTTTTTTATATGTGAAGTTTCCATTACTATAGTTTTTTATTAACGTTTTTTTTATCTGTTTTTTCTTGTTCGCCGCTTTTTTCACAAGAATGACCACTTGATCTTCTCATCATGAAAAAATGCGCAAACATCATTATCGCCATCGCCCCCAAAATGACCCACGACGAAACCCCCGCCGCGCGCCCTCCCACACCCAGAAAAAGAGTAAGAAGGATCGGACCGGCACAACATATCATCATCATCCACATCATGACTTTCATTCCCTTTCCGCCACTATCGTCGCTGTTGTTATTGTGATCATGCATAAAATTTAATTGTTATAGGACTTACGCACATGGCAATCTGCTAGCCAAAATCTGTAATACTCGCATCGTCGTAACAATGTACACCTTACTCCGTTTCTCGATTTTAGTGTCGCATCCTTTCCCTTTCGTAGCTTTAGAGAAGGATGGTCATCCACGTGCGTAAGTCCTATGTTAGATTGATAATATTTTTAAACACCACAACCACCCCCGCCTTGTTGTCCGCGCAACGGCGCGACCTGAGAAGATATGTTCGCGTTTCCGCGAGAACTTGAATATTCCGATCCGAGCATTTCCTGTGGGTTTACGTCTTTCCAATCCGTACCTTTATTTTTCATATAAGCGGCAATAGTGAGATAATTATTCGGGAACCAATACGAATTCACTTCGAGGGCTGTTTTCCACATAGCTTGTTCGCTTACGCCTTGCGATGCCATAAGTTCCAGAAGTCCGAGCATGGCCATGCCGTGATTGCAATCCGGAAAATGAGTTGAATTTCCACAACATGGCCGATAGATTCCCCTTGAAACCTTGTCCACAAGCGCTTGCTGATCCGCCGTCAAAGTAATAAATGTATGATGACTGAAATGATCCATGGGATTGCCTTTGGAAATCGTCCACCCTCCGGTGGAGGCGAATTTTTCCGCACCACCGTATTTCGGATCCGACATCTCTCCTTTTTCCAAAATGGGATTTTTGTTTCCCAACCCGAGCGCCCACAAGAGATTAAGGAGAAAACCAGAATTTTCTCCGGTAATTTTCAGCTTGCCATTCTTGCTCCCAAGAAGCAAATCTTTATATTTATCCGGAAATGCCCCCCTTTGTTCATAAACCGCTTTGAATTTGTCCGCATCTATGACGCCGGCGTCAACCAGTTTTTTACCGAGATCTCCCCACACGACAGGCAGCAAAACCCCTTTAGGCGGCAAAACTTTTTCCTCCAGTTCCGCGTCGAGCGCAGCTCCGGCAAGGTTTGTTTTTTGCGCTCCGTTTCCAGAATTCGCCGAATACACCAAGGCACCCGAGAGAATAATAGAGGAAAGTAAAATACTCGCCGGAATTAAACCATTTCTAAACACAGACTTAAGTCCGATTTTATTTTCCACAACGACTTCCGTCGTTTGCTCCGTATCATTGTTTTCCATAAGTTTTTATTGATTATTCATCGCAACAATGCGCTAATTTATTAATAAGATCTTCCATGGGCGATGCTTCCCGTGCGATTTCTTTCACTTGTTCGCCGCTTATGAGTTTCAATTTGAGCGCCCAGAAAATGGAATAGGTTTGATATGCTTTTTCAAACATCTGTTTTGCTTCCGGTTTTTTCCCTTCCGTTTGCAATTTATTGCCGACTTCCATCAACCGCATTGTTGCCGCCAAAAGATGTTTTGAAATACACCATGTTTCGCCTTCATTCTCCGGCATAAGTTCTTTTAAGAGAGCTTTCCGCATCTCGCGGATCTCAAGCGCGGTGTTAAAATATTCGTCTTTTCCCGTTTTCATTCCGGTGAAGAAAAAATGTTCTTCCAAAGAAATGAGGTTCATAATGGCAATACTCAAATCTTCCGTCGTGGAAAGATCCGCACCGTGTTTTTCTTTCAACGTTTCTATTCTTGCGAGGAATTCATCCATCGCCAAAGGTTCGTTTTTCATATAGTTACATGAAGAATATTAGTGTTCCAATAATAATCATGGCGATACCCGCCCAAATACGAACACCTTTTGAGTTCGTTCGTCGCCAGTCTTCCATTTTTTTCACGAGAATGGGATCCGCGGAAATAAAAAGGATGGCGAGTAACGGCATAACGAGAATGATGTTGTAGAGCAAGAGATACCCGAATCCCGCATAATAGGTAACTTGGTCGCGAAGAAGTCCGATAACCATAAGATAAGGACCGCCCATGCACGGGAACTGACAAATGCCGACAAGAAGTCCGAGAACGAACGCAGCGGGAACGGAGGCTTTTTCCATCAAGATCGCCATAGAACGGTGCGATCCTTCCGGTAGTCGCAATTTTATCGGAAACTCCGACACGAATACTCCCGCGAGATTAATGAATCCGAAGGCAATGAGAAGCCCCGCGCCGACCATCCCCATAAAATGTGGGGTGTTGAAGAGGTGAAGCACTTTGAGAATGCCGAGACCTATCAAGAAATACGCCGAAAATATTCCGAAGATGTACGTGCCACCTATCTGCAAAATTTTTCTTCGCGTCATTTTCATTCCAAAAAGAAACACGATGGTGATAAGAAGAATGGAGAATGAGCACGGATGCACACTGTCCAAAAGTGACGCCATAATCACGAGCGGTAAAAGCCACGCGCCTTTATCGCTCAAATTCCAGATGAATGAAGACACTCCCGAGCTGTTTTTCAAGAATATGATAAACAACACAGCGGAGAGCACAATCGATGCAATAATAAGAAATCTTTTCATAAGCGCTATGGGGTTACTTCCGCCTTAAAATTAAACTCCAATCGCGCTCCGCTCTCTTCTTCCACGAATACAGAGCGCGCAACCGTACCAACACCGGCCGGACCGTGTGCATTCGGATCAAACACCGCTTCTATTTGTCTTGATTCTCCCGGTTTAATGATTTCATCCGCAGGAGGAACAAAACCCATACCCGGCATTCTGAAGGGTCCTTTTTTCTCTGCTCCCCCCAAGAGATACGCCGAGGTGCACATACACGAAGTCTCTACTTTTTTCACGAGGATATCCGTTTTTGAAGTATTGGTGATGGAAAATGGATGACTCACCTTGCCGTTTTTCATCGATATGGTGCCAAAATCAAAGGCGGTTTCTCCGACTGCAATGAGAGAGCTTTTTGTATTCGTTTCAGTTTTTTTCTCGGCAGCCAAATTCTTTTGCGCGCTTTGTCCCCAAATCATGAATCCAAAGATCCCAAAAAATACAATGAAGCCGATAATAATAGTCTTTTTATTCATATAGATGTTAGAACTTACTCATTCGGATGAGATTCGCGCCAATCCGCCAGCCGGCGGAGAGAAACGGAGCGAGTGGTATGGTAATACAGGGAGCGAGTATCGCAGATTTTAACGCGAAGATCGCCGAATGTGTAAGTTCTATGTTACAAGATTAAAACCCTTGTAAATATACAAGAGTAAACAGCACGAAAAAGCGAGAGCTCAATTCGTGCCCTAGATTAAAGACGGACTGTGCTCAAAGAGAGAGAGCCAGCGCGTAATTTTTTGAAATTGAAAATAAGAGAATTTGTTTTCTCTCCGACGAATACGACGAAGAAATTTCGGCGGAGCATTGGCGAGCCATCTTGTAAAAACAAATACCAAAGAAAGCGACGCGAGGGCAAGCAATACATTAAAAGCCCCCGCAACGATCGCCAATGAAAAAGCCTGAAAGGCCGAGATATGATGAAACGCCATTTGAAGCAAGCTCATCGGACAAACCGTCGGCCCCCCGCTTACACTCGAAGCGATGCAACCCGTATCATTATGCCCCATCGCAAAATCCATAACAAAAAGACCGAACACCGCCATTCCGGCAAACCCGACGAGAAGTAATAACGTTCCGATTTTTTTCATATTGAATTTATATC
>JBAZUT010000031.1 GCA_041661265.1 Candidatus Paceibacterota bacterium
AATAATGTTCAATCTGAATAAAAACAATGAATGCTATGATGCTTCTAAATTATCATTTATAACTGTATAGCTCATTATTCCCAACTATTATCCTTGACGTTTCCTTTTAACGGGTATTGCGAGGAGGAGTAGCAATGACAACGAAGTCATGCGTCAGGCAGATCCGCAAATGGCGGACAATCTTCAACTTCTTTCTATAATGCCGGGATTGCCACGGCTCTCCGAGCCTCGCAATACACTAAATCCTTGCCATCTTAACAGTAGGAACTAATCAAATTACATATTGTTTATGGAAAATATGTTCCCCAAAGACGAATCAAGCTCAACTCCAGATGAAAATTATCGATTGGAAGGGCCGGCGGAAACCACCAAGGAAATGCAGGATGAACTGATGGATGTTGTTGAAAAATATTATAAAGATCATGAAGTGGGCGAAGACCTGATCGGGCAGTTCATGGTCCATAATGCGCAGGTCAGGAATTATATTGAAAGATTCTCTGCCGAAGAAAAGTTCAGTGATAAGGAAAAAGAGATAGCGATCCTGGCGGCGATCCTGCATGACATTGCAAAAGGATGGGGAGATTTCTTGAAGCACGGGGAAAAAGGGGGAGAGATCGCTGAAGGAATATTGTGCGACATGGGCATAAGTAAAGATCTTGCAAAAAGCGTCCGGCTGGCTATAGAAAGACATATGGGCCCGGATGGATATCCCACAAGAAAGGCAAAGGAAAAGTTCGGAGAAAATTTTGAGTATCCTAAATATCAGACGAAAGTCGGCCAAATGGTCTTTGAGTGCGACATTCTGACGCAACTGACCCCGGAGGGATTTGAAAAAATATTACTGCTCAGGGAAAAAGACCCTCAGAATGTCAAAGAAGATGAAAGTGTCGCCGAGGAGAAAAATATAACCGTCGAGAAAGCAAGGTTTTTGTCCGTTCTTGAGAGCGCCAAGAAATCTCTGGACTTGGTCGAAACTGAATCCATAATAAAATATGCCGAAGAATTATGGCAGAAGATTCAGGAAGAATATCATGAGCATTTATAAAAATTTAGTTTTTTTATAAAGTTCTTTGAATTACGAAATACAAACCTTTGTGTCATTCCGATCCGCCAACGGCGGAGAGGAATCCCTTTAACATTATTATCGCGTCTTATATTATTTAAGGGATTTCTCTCTCTGCTCCGCTACGTTCGAAATGACAGAAATGACATTTCATAAGTCAAGGTAATTTGTAATTTTAAGAGGATTTAGCCGTCTGATTATATAGGGTCTAATGATTTTCTCTGAATATTCCCCTCTGCCAGAGGGGCCAGGGGTGTGTTAAATATGTGATATCTCTAATTCAACACACCTCTAAATCTCCTCTTAAGAGGAGTCTCGAATAAGGCCTTATATAGGGTGAAAAATCTTTATTTTAAATTATGCTCGGTATCAAAAACTTTCTGCAAGTAATTTTTGGATCACTGATCTTGATTTTGATCATAACGCCTTTTGGCAAGGCAAATGCTTCTTATGACGCGGAGGCTGAAAAATTCTTCGGCATTATAAATGCATATCGAACAGAAAATAATCACGCTGCGCTTACTGAAGATGCCTTGCTTCAAAACGCCGCGAACTGGATGAGCCAGGATATGGCCTCCAACTGCGTTCCGAAGAGGTCTTGTACGCATACGGATTCTTTGGGGCGCACAGTATATGTGAGATTGCAGGCTTTCGGTTATCCTGCAGGCAGTACCAACAACACTCTTCGCGGAGGAGAGATCATTGCCTGGAGCATCAGCGGACATTCAACCGCTGAAGATGCTTTTGGCTGGTGGAAAAATAGCCTTGTTCACAATGAAAATATGCTGAGGGATTCCTATGTGGCGGTCGGCATTTCCCGAAGTTGCGAAGGGATCTATTGCGCATGGGTGGTCAATTTCGGAGGAAAAGTGCTCGAGGCTTTCACAAATTCGCCAGCTCCAATTTCAGATCTGCAAAATCTTCCTGATGGCGCGCTGATCCGGGCGGTCGGCGGGATTGATGTTTATATAGTCAAATATGTGGGCGCGAAAAAATTCAAAAGACTGATCCTGAGTCCGTCTGTTTTCGAGAACTACGGACACCTAAGATGGAGCGACGTCAAAAATGTCGATCAATCGGTTTTGGACGGCTTTCTGACTTCCGACCTCGTGCGCGCCGTTGGAGATACAAAGGCATATAAACTTTATGCTTCGGGAGACACGGGAGAGAAAAGATGGATCACGACCTCGGAAATTTTCATTCAATCCGGCTTTGATTGGGACGCGGTCTACCAGATCAATTCGTTTGATAGGGATTCCTATGTCACTGGCGCGGATTGGCAGTAAAAAGATATTCACAGTTTTCTGAGAGAAATTCTTGGAGTTTTTTATGTTAATTTTATGCCTAGAGTCTGTTGATTTTAAGCGGGTTTTGGGGTAAGATTAGGGAAATGAAATCGTTGGTTTTATGAAAGCCGACTTATCGGAAAAAGAATGGCAAATAATTAATGCAAACAAACAATTAATTGAGATAATGGAGCAGAAAATTAGTGATGTATTAAGGGAAATATGAATATGAAAACTTACAAAGATTTAACCTTAGAACAAGAATTGGAATATATTTTATGGTTGAGATTTTTTGAGCATTCGGTTGATAATGCCCTTGTTCAAATACAAAGATGGAATAGATCAAAAAATGGTTGGGATTTGGAAATGTTTTTTGTGTCTGTTTCGTGTATTGATGATGCGATTGTTGCGCTAAATAGATTTTTAAATTTGGGAAAAGATTTTGTAAATGAGCCTGAATTAAATAATGCTTTTAAAAGTCCGGCAAGAACTCCCTGTGTTGTCCTTCAAGACACACAGGGATGAATTGCCGCCCATGCCATTCTCGCCAATACTGTTGTATAATGACTGCATATAATAAGATATATGCGTATGACG